>JABLXR010000097.1 GCA_013178015.1 Anaerolineae bacterium | reverse complement strand
CCAGTCTGGGCGCTATCGGATGCTGCATCGCCTCTGTTCCTCGCCTGCTCGCTGGCCGGCCGTGGTTGCTGGCCAGCGCCACGTGGCAGCTCGCCCAACGCTGGTTCGACTTTGAGAAAGCCCTACGACAACCCATGATCGAGGCAGCGAGTGGCCGCTGGGAGCCAACCCGGCAGCCGGGACTAGGCAAGCCGGCCCCGCGGCCGACTCAAGGCAGGCTGTTCGCCGGCTGAGGCTCTCCCTCAGCCCGCAGAGATAGGCCTCGTGTCGCCAGCTAGCGGGTCTACCCCGTGCGTTCTCGGGGAATCCAGGCGGCAGCCCCTGCGACATTGCCTCGGGATGGGTCGCAGACGTCCACACTGCACGCCACTCCATCCTACCGCCACACCCCCGAGGCGCCCTATCACGAGGCCGGAGCGGCATTCGGCCACAGGCGTGTTCCCTGGAAGCCTCGGCGCCGCCCTTGCACTCCCTCTGGCCTCCTCTCACAATGGCTTCCGAAGGAGGCCATTCTGGACCGCGAGTCAGCCTCGGACCTGATGGCTTATCTGCGCGCTTTGCCACTGCACCCCCACTTGGACCGGGCGCTGGCGGAGGAGTTCGTGTCCTTCCTGGCCTGGGCCAAACGGTCCGACCGCGAGGCCACCGATGCCTCAAGGGTAGTGCGCGGCCTCCGCTACCTCGCCCCTGGGCCAAGCGCCGACGTCCCAGCCGAACAGAGCGTCCTCTCCGACCTGACACTGGTGGCCGGGGCGCCTCGGTTCCGGGCCCTGTTGCTGCTACTCCAATACTTGCTGATGGACGCCCGCCGGTTCGATCTGTCGCTGCTGGCAGAACTTGAGCCTCTGGAACGCCGGCTGCCAGGCGTGGCTCCTGCCGCGAACCTCCTGGCGGTCCTGGCCGCCGCGGCCGAGATGCCCTCCCGTGCCAGCACTCGCCGCCTGCCTCGCCATCTGGTAGAGGAAGCCCGAAGCCGCGTGCGGGAGCTCGCCTTCCGAGTCTCCCGGGGCATCCCTTACGCCGACCTACCCGATCTTGCCTACGACCTCAGGCTGGTCTCGTTCGACCACGACGGCTTCTCCTTTTCGCTCCAGCCGTTCACCGGGTTGGTGCGGGCCTTCCGTCCGCATGCCCCCTATGCTCTCTTGGTCCTTCCTGAGGACGGCACTGCTTACGACGCTCGAGGCTACGCCTGGCGGCCCACCTGTTCGTGCGAACCCGCCCTGATCGCCCACGTCCGCACGGCCGACGCCGTCCTGGAGGCCAACGCTATCATCGGCGCCGATGGGCTGTGTCGGCGGGCGGAGGTCCGCCTTGGGCCTCCCGTCCCCGACCCTCTGCTCGCCCCGGGCGACGATGCTCTGGAGATGCACGTCGGGCCCGGCGCCGACCTGAGCGAGCGTTCGGTCACCCGAGCTATGACGGCAGCACGTCACCACTATCGCCAGCACTTCCCCGACTACAGCCCGCAAGCCGCCTTCATGGTGTCCTGGCTGCTGGATCCTCAGCTTCGGTCGCTCCTGCCACGTCGCTCCCGCATAGCCCGGTTCCAGACCCTCTTCCGCCTCTATCCGGCTCGCTACGACCCGAACTATGCCCGGGAGTGCGTGCTGGGCAGCCTGACTCCTGCCAGACCTCCGACCGCCCTACAGCAGGCCCTCCTGATCCTGGAGGAGGGCGGAGGATGCCTCAAGGAGGGCGGAGGATTCCTCCCGTTCTGAGGCGCGGTCAGGGTCTAGGTCGATGGGCACTCCCGAACCGCTGGCTCCGGTCCGAGCGAAAGCGGCAGCGGCGGGCGCTTCCGTCGGCGTCTGGTCACGCCGTCCAAGAGACCGACGGGGCCGATCGCTGATCGGCCCCGTCGCAACACTGGTGGCCCCCGCCTGCCGTCGCTGACTCAACCTCGGCGCTATCGCTCCGGCTTGAGCGTGAGGGGCAGGTACACCTTCCAGCCGTCGAGCCGCTGCCCCGACGTCCCGACCACCACCGACTTGGGCCCAAAGCGCTGCCCTTCGGCGCCCGACCCGTCTACTTCCACCAGCCAGTAGTAGTAGGTGCCGGCAGCCAACCCGCCATCCACGAACCGGTAGTCGGCCGCTCGCCCCTGGGCGGTGACCTCCCCCACCAGCTGAGCCGTGGCCAGTTCAGCGCCGCGGTACACCCGGAAGAGCTCGATGCCCTTCTCGAAGGCCGTGGTCCACGTATGAGTGACGCCGCCATCGCCGCCCACCGCATCCCAGCGACTCAGGCTGACCGCCGTGGGCGGACCACCAGCCTCCACCTGGATCACTACGTCCGCCTCCGCCTCCGGCCCCTCCGGCTCGATCCGGGCTACGTTGTGCAATACCCACGTCCCCTGACGCTCGGCTTC
>JABLXR010000096.1 GCA_013178015.1 Anaerolineae bacterium | reverse complement strand
CGCACTCAGGAGGTAGCCATGCGCATCGTAGGAGTAGAGACGGTGGCGGTGAAGCCCAGGTGGCTGCTGGTGAAGGTGGCCACGGACGAGGGGTTGGTGGGATGGGGAGAGGCTACGCTGGAAGGCCACATCCCGGCGGTGGCAGCCGAGATCGGGCACTGGCGCGAACGCCTCCTGGGCCAGGACCCCCGGCGCATTCAGCACCTGTGGCAAGGTTTCTATCGGCATGCCTTCTATCGCGGGGGACCGGTGCAGTGTAGCGCCCTCAGCGGGCTGGAGCAGGCACTGTGGGACATCGTCGGTCGGTGGCTGGGAGTACCGGTACACGCCATGCTGGGAGGAGCGGTACGGGAGCGGGTGCGCCTCTACCGGCACGTGGGCGGAGATGGCCCCGAGGAACTGGCGCAGGCGGGCCGGCACGCTGTAGCGGCAGGCTTCACCGCGCTCAAGACAGGAGGCCTGGACCCGGGACGAAGTCCGATGGAGCCGCCTCAAGTGGTCCGTCGGGCGGTGCAGCGGATCGAGGCCTTGCGCCAGGCGGTGGGCCCGACGGTGGACATCGGTATAGATCTGCACGGGCGCGCCAGCCCGGCGCTGGCGATACGTCTGGCGCGGGCGCTAGAGCCTTACGATCCTGCCTTTATCGAGGAGCCTTGCCTGCCCGAAAGCGTGACGGCCTTGGCCCAGGTGGCCCGGGCGACCAGCATACCCATCGCCACCGGCGAGAGGCTCTACACCAAGTGGGGCTTCCGGGAGGTGCTGGCCCAGGGGGCGGCCGCCATCTTGCAGCCGGACCTGTCGCACGCCGGGGGCATACTGGAATGCCGGTTCATCGCTGCCATGGCCGAGGCCTACTTCGTCTCGGTGGCGCCGCACTGCCCTTTGGGGCCGGTGGCACTAGCTGCCTGCCTGCAACTAGATGCCTGCATCCCCAACTTCGCCGTCCAGGAGCATGTCTCCTTAGGGGAGGGGTATCTGAAGAAGCCATTCCTGCTGGAGGATGGGCATGTCCGGGTGCCCGAAGGGCCGGGGCTGGGCATCGAAGTGGACGAGGAGGCCCTCGCTCAGCACGCCGACGAGGGCCTGTGGCGCAACCCGGCGGCTTACGCCGAGGATGGGAGCGTCAGCGACTGGTAAGTGCGGGCCTCAGCGGAGCCACTCCTGTAGGTGCTCGGCCACGAAGTCGTCGTCAATCAGGGCGGGATAGGCGTTCTGCACCCGGGTGATCTCGGCCGCCTGCCCGGGAGACAGGTCCTCGCGCGGATTGAGGCAGGCGCGACTGGCCAGAAGCCCCTGCCGGCGCAGCACCTCGTTGATACCGGCGATGCACCCGGCGTAGTTGTGAGCCACATCGAACAGGGCGGCGTTGGCGTCGGTGAGCTCGTTGGCCGCGCCCAGGAAGTCCTGGGGAATGGGGTCTCCGGACTGGGCCAGGCGTCGAGCCTGGGCGTGCATCTCCACTGCCCGGCGCGTCCACACCGCCCACTGGCCCAACAGCCCGCCTACCACCCGGGCCACGACCGAGCGATCGCCGACCCGGAAGGGAAACGGAGTGACCAGATCCAGCAGGATGTGATCGTCGTTGCCGGTGTAGAGGGCGATCTCGTCCACGCGTCCTGCTTCGACCACGCCCCGCACCACGTCTATGGTCTGATAGCGGTTGAAGGGAGCCATCTTGATGGCGATCACGTTCTCGATCTCGGCGAAGCGGCGCCAGAAGTCGTAGGGAAGGACGCGCCCTCCCACGGCCGGCTGAAGGTAGAAGCCGAACAGGGGCATGACTTCTGCCACCCGGCGGCAGTGCTGGATGAGCGTGCCGGTGTCCGCCTGCTTGAGGGCCGCCAGGCTGAGCAGCACGGCATGATATCCCAGGCGTGAGGCCAGTTCCGCTTCGCGTACAGCTTGCCGGGTGTCGCCTACCACCCCGGCGATGAGGGCTACGTCGCGCCCTGTCTTCTGCTGGTAAGCGCGGGCTTCCTCGGCAGCTAGGGTGAGCACCGGCTGCAGCAGGTCGAACTCCGGTTCTCGGATCTCGAACTGGGTGGTGTGCACCGCCACGGCCACGCCGCCGGCTCCGGCAGCGAGGTAGTAGCGGGTGAGGGCACGCTGATGCCGCTCGTCCAACCGGCGCTCTTCGGTGAGGGCGAGGGGGTGAGCCGGAATCACCGTGCCCCGTCGGATGAGGGAGAGAATACCAGAGGGTGGCATGGGGCTCTCGGACATAAGCACCTCCTGAAGCGACGATGGGTGGTGGACCGTGGCCGGTGGATGGCAGGAACCTGCGCCTGCCATCCACTATCTGCTAGGCACGGGCCACTGCTCTAGAACCGGCCGTCGCGAGTCTCGAAGTGGGTGGGCTTGCCCAGGCTGCTGCCCCCGAGCTCCAGCCAGCGGGCGATCCACCGGATCATGGTGTCCAGGGGGACGGTGGGATAGCCGAAGAGGGAGAAGCAGCGTCCGGCGTTGTTGAGGAAGGCAGTGGGCGACTCTTGCCCCTGGATGACCGGCTCGCGTCCCAGGAGCTCGCCGAAGCGCTGCGCCACTCGGCGCACGGAGACGATCTCAGGCCCAGTGACGTTCAGGACGGCGGGTGGAGAGGAGCACAGGCCGAAGGCTCGCAGGACGTAGCTATTGGCGTCGCCTTGCCAGATGACGTTGGCGTGACCCATGGTGACGTCCACCGGCTCTCCGGCGTGCACCTTGGCGCCAATGTCGAACAGCACCCCATAGCGCAGGTCAATGGCGTAGTTCAGGCGAATGAGGGTGACGGGGATGCCTCTCTCGCGAGAGAAGTACTCGAAGAGCCGTTCGCGAGCCAGGACCGATTGGGCATACTCGCCCACCGGGGCAGTCAGGTCCTCCTCCACTGCTCCGCCGGAGATAACGGGCACGAGAGGATAGACGTTGCCGCTGGAGAAGACCACGAAGCGGGAGTCGGGGAATCGCTCTGCCACCAGCCCAGGCAGGTAAGCGTTCATGGCCCAGGTGGTGGCCTCGGCGCCAGTGGAGCCGAACTTGCGGCCGGCCATGAAGACGATATTGCGGGCCTGGGGCAGGCTGGCCAGTGCCTCTCGGTCGAGCAGGTCGCAGGCGATGGTCTCCACGCCCCAGGACTCCAGTTGCTGCCTGGTGCCCGGCTGGGAGAAACGAGAGACGCCGATCACGCGCCGGGATACGCCGGCCTCGTCGCTGGCACGACGGGCCAAGCGGGCCAGGGTGGGACCCATCTTGCCGGCCACGCCCAGGATCATGATGTCGCCCTCCAGCGCGGTCAGGTCCTCCACCAGCGCGGGGGAGGGTCGCGACATAACCTCGTCCAAAGAGGCCTCGTCCTCGATGTAAGCCGGCAAGGCGGCCGTGATGGCCGAACTCATGTTTGCCTCCTGTTGCTAGAGCGCGTGCGCCTGAGTAGCGCCATTATCCCACAGGGAGGCGAGCCGGCAAAGGAGGGGAGAGGGGGAGACACGGAGACGGGGAGACACG
>JABLXR010000095.1 GCA_013178015.1 Anaerolineae bacterium | reverse complement strand
TCCTCCGGATGTGATGTTCATTCAGGAGGAGCCCTTGCCCAAGTATGCGGACAAGGGGCTGTACATGGACATGGATCCGTTGGTGGAAAGGGACGCTGCTGAGCTCAATCTGGACGACTTCTTCCCTGGAGTCCAGGAGATCTTCATGTGGGACGCGGAAGCCCAGAAGGTGAACCAGGGTATCCGCTACGCCATGCCAGCTGAGGGAGGTCCCACCGCGTGGTTCATGAACCTGGACGTGTTTGAGGCTGCTGGGGCCAAGATCCCGGAGGAGAATGGCGAAAACTGGACCATTGACGACTGGGTCGAGGCGATGGACCGAATCCGCGTCCTGCGCCCCGACGGAGGCCTAGAGCGTGCGGGCTTTGCTATCGCGGGACTGCGGGGTGCCAAGACATCATTCCTATGGACTCTATCGAACATGGAGGCGGACTACCTGAATGAGGACAGGACACGGTGCACCATGGATTCCCCTGCCTCTATCGCTGCCCATGAGGTGATATGGAAGTGGATTTTCGAGGACCGATTCTGTCCCCTTGAAGGCCAGGACATGGTGGGTCTGAGCGGAGTGGACATGTTCACTTCCGGCAAGATCGGGGCCCAGATGAGCGGTCCCTGGTACTTTCCCCAGCTTCGTCGTGCTAGCACCGCTGAGGGCGAGCGCTTGGTGAACTGGGACTGCTTCCTGCACCCCAAGAACAGCCTGGGCAACCGGTGGACGCAGCAAAGCTTCGACGGCTGGGCCATCGCCAGCGCAGCCCCAGCATTCAAGAAAGAGCCGGCCTGGTCTTTCATCAGGTACATGCTCAGCAACGAGGGCCAGGCCCGGATCAGCATGCTCGGGCGGGCCATGCCGGCCAGGCCGAGCGTGGCCTACACGGATGCCTTCAACCGGCCCGACACTCCCGAGAACGAAGATGTCTTCATCCG
The DNA here is from genome assembly GCA_013178015.1 of Anaerolineae bacterium. NCBI lineage: Bacteria > Bacillati > Chloroflexota > Anaerolineae > Anaerolineae bacterium. The sequence goes on along the minus strand of JABLXR010000095.1, from coordinate 2,895 downwards.
CTCGATGGACTTCGCCATTCCCCAGCCGGTGACCAAGTACTGGGCCGAGATGTGGCAGATTGTCTCCAAGTACTATGACATCATCTACAACCCGCAGACCAAGGACGAGATGACAGTAGCGGAGGCCTGCCAACGCATCGCCGCCGGCGTCAATGAGCTTCTGGAGATAGGGGAGTTGCCGACAAACTACTAGCGGAATCGCCTAGGCGGGTGGGCGCCCGAGGTGGGCATCTGCGCCACTCCGGGCGCCGCACTGGCTTGCCACGGAAGAGCCATCGAAGCCCATTTCTCAGAGCGGTCGCCGGCTCCGCTGGGCACGAGGTAGAGCTGCCCAACGCTGGGAGGTGATAGTGACGGAGCAGTCCTCAGAGGCGAGACGCCGGTCATACCTTGAGCAACTGCGTCGGATCCTGGTGCCCAGCCCGCCCTGGGAGAGCTGGCTGGCCGAGTCGGGAGAGCTGCCACCAGGTTTCGAGGCCATGCCCTCCTGCGCTGGGCTGCCGGACCCTCTGCTGCTGGGAGGCTCTCCAGGCTCAGGTCAAGTGCGCACTGTCGAGCAGTGGCAGAAGCGCAGGAAGGAAATGCGGGACCTGCTGACTCGGTGGGCCCTCGGTAGCACGCCACTAGGGACGCCGAGCATTGAGGCAGAGGTCCTTGGCGAGCGGCAGGAGGGCCGTGCCCTGAGCCGAGAGGTCAGGCTGCGCTTCGGCCAGGGTCAGCGAGGCTCGCTCTGGCTGGAACTGCTAATCCCGGACGGTGAGGGGCCACACCCGGTGTTCATGACTCAACATAATCACCGGCCTTGGGGCCTGATTGCGCTCCGGCGGGGATATCTGGCCTGCATCTACGCCGGCTCTGATTCGCGGGATGACACGGACTCCTTTCTTGATGCCTTCCCCGGCTACGACTGGGCCCGCCTTCGGCGCCGGGCTTGGGCGGCCAGTCGCTGTCTCGACTACCTGGAAACCGTCCCTGAGGCGGACGCGGGGCGGGTAGTGATCACGGGGCATTCCCGGAACGGAAAGCAGTCGCTCATGGCGGCGGCCTTCGATGACCGCTTCGCCGCCGTCATCTCCAGCAGTTCCGGCGAGGGGGGTGCATGCACGGCCAGGCTGTTCTCCTCCCAGCATTTCGGCGAGGGTATCGAGCTCGGCACCCTGCGGTTCCCGGATTGGTTCCATCCTCGGCTACGCTTCTTCATAGGCCGAGAGCACAAGTTGCCAATGGACTTCCATTACCTGGTGGCTCTCTGTGCTCCTCGGCCCTGTCTGCTTAGCACGGCTCTCAACGACGCCTGCGAAAGCACGTGGGCCATCCAGCAGACCTTCGAGTCGGCCCGGAGGGCCTACCGCTTCCTCGGTGCCGAGGAGAAGCTAGAGATCATGTGGCGGCCTGGCGGTCACGAGACCTCGCCCACCGTGATTGAGGCTTACCTCGACTGGTGCGATGGTCACCTAGGCCGGCGGCTGCGGAGGGCACAGAGAAGGTTAGTCTACCCGGCTAGCGACGAGGCCACGGCCGGGGCGGTCGCGGTAGCGTCCTCGCCCCCTACACCGTCGCCGGCGTTGGGAGAATGCCTTCTGTTAGACGAGGCCCACTGGGCGTTGAGGCGGGCCGAGATTCTGGCTGGGGTGTCGTGGGCACTGGGGGAGTCGCCTCCCCGCGCTGCCGGTGCCGAGTCTGCCTATGGCATCGAGCCTCGCCACACGGCCATGCTTCTGCGGCGCGACGAGCCAGACGAAGGGGTGGACAAGCATCAGGTCAACTTCGGGGAATACGTGAGCGCCGACGTGTTCACGCCTTCAGGTCTGGCAGACTCGGGGGCGCAGGCTCCAGCGGTTCTCTGGCTGCATCCCTTTTCCTTCTCCCATGGCTACGTGGCCGGGTATCACCATGGCCAGCAGGTGTTCAACAAGCTAACGCAGGAAGGCTACGTCACCTTCTGCTTCGACCAGATCGGCTTCGGAAGGCGGGTCGAGGAGGCGGAGAGCTTCTACCGGCGCCACCCAGAGTGGTCTCTCCTAGGGAAGATGGTACGCGACTGTCAGGACGCCCTGGATGCCTTGCTCGGGCTGCCGTATGTGGACGGTGGGGGAATCTGCCTGCTGGGGTATAGTATGGGGGCCTTGTTGGCGTTGCACGTGGCGGCGCTGGACGAGCGGCCAGCGGCCACGGCTGTGGTCTGCCCCCCACAGCCGTTCCGACGTGACGGCGAAACGAGTGAGACTGGCGGGCTCAGTCGCTGGTCCCGGGATTACATGCTTCTGACGCGGCTGGGGCGGTTTGTGGGCAATGAGGCAGCTGTGCCGTACGACCTGGAACACCTGATCGCCTGCAACGCTCCCAGGCCCCTTCTGGTGGTGACTCCGGAGCTGGACCGAGAGGCTCGTCTATCTGATGTCTCCGCTGCCATTGACAGAGCGCGCGCGATCTACCGGCTGCTGGGTGCGGAAGGGAACCTTACCCACGCTGTCCCTGAGGACTACAACCATCTCAGCCTGCAAGTGCTGGAGCCGGTACTGGATTGGATGAGCGGCTGGGCCGGCTAGTGCCCAGCCAACGGCCTTCGGGCAAGTGCGAGCAATCCGCACCCCGAAACAAGGGCCTAGACCGTGGCCATGGTTGTGGCAGCGGGGGGGCCATTACGTAGCTCCTGGGTCAATCGGTGCGCGCAAGCGCAGGGCAATGAGACGCAAGGGGGCGCTCATGGGGAACGGTGTGGGTCGCTTATCGGGCATCGCGAGTCTCACATTGAAGGAGGCAGGGACATGGCGAACTTGAGCAGACGGCGGTTCATGGGGTTGCTGGGCCTGGGCGTGGGGGGAGGAGCGGTGTTGTCGGCTTGCGGGGCGACGCCCACGCCGCAGGTGATCGAGCGGGTGGTGGAGAAGGAGG
>JABLXR010000094.1 GCA_013178015.1 Anaerolineae bacterium | reverse complement strand
GTCACGGTATATGTACATCAACTCCTTGTCGAAGAGCGCGCGCTTCAGGTCCACGGCCATCTCGCGCGCCAGGGCCAGGATCTCAGCCGACTCCTCCTGAGTGAGCTCGCCGCCGAACTCCTTGAACTTGTGGTAGATGGTATGGGACCCGGAGTGCTTGCCCACTACCAGCTGCCGCTCCAGCCCCACTTCTTCCGGGCTAAAGACCTCGTAGTTCTGGGGATTCTTGAGGACGCCGTCCACGTGTATGCCCGACTCGTGGGCGAACACGTTCGTACCGACGATGGTCTTCCAGACTGGCACCGCCCGAGAGCTCGCGTCGGCGACGTATTCCACTACTTCGCGGAAACGGGCGGTGTCTATGCCCAGGTCCCTCCCGTAGAGGTACTTCAGGGCCATGACCACCTCTTCCAGCGAGGAGTTGCCCGTGCGCTCGCCCAGGCCACCGATGGATACCGCCATACCATCGGCCCCACCTCGGAGGCCGGACATGACATTGGCGGTAGCCATGCCGAAGTCGTCATGCATGTGCAGCTCGAGCGGGACCGGCAGGGCCTCCTTAAGCTCTCGGACGCGACGGTATATGCCGAATGGGTGGTCGACGCCGAGGGTATCGCAATAGCGGACGCGCTCAGCCCCCTCTTCGATGCCCACAGAGTAGTACTGGCGCAGGAAGGCAAGGTCGGTGCGAGAGGCATCCTCGGCACTCACGGTGAAGCGTAGGCCGAGCTCTCTGGCCCGGCGGCTCGCTGTGGCCATCTGATCCAGCACCCAGGCGCGGCTCTCGCCGAAGCGGCGCTCGATGTGGATGTCCGAAGTGGAGATGGAGATGACGATGGCCGGCGCCCGCGCGGCGGCGGCAGCTTCCACGTCCTCGACCCGGGCCCGGCAGAAGGCGGTCGGCGTAAGGCCCAGGTTCAGGTCCACCACGGTGCGGATGGTCTCCTGCTCGTGCTCCCCTAGGACGGGGTAGCCTATCTCGGCGGCCTTCACTCCGATCTCATCGAGCAGAGAGGCGATGCGCACCTTCTCGTGGCGGGCGAAGACGACGCCGGCTGTCTGCTCGCCGTCGCGAAGGGTGGTGTCTATGAGGCCGATTTCTTGCTCAAGTGGGGTCAGGATCGCCATATGTTTACTCCCAGTCGGCGCAGGTCTTCGTACTCCTGCAAGACCTCTTCGTCGAACAGGGCTCGCTTCAGAGCGATGCTTTTCTCGCGCAGGTCCGCCACCAGCTGGTCAACCTGGTCTTCGTCCAGCTCCCGACCATACTGCCGCAGCTTCTGGCGTAGGACGCTAGGGCCGGAGTATTTGCCGAACACGAAGCGGCGCAGCAGCCCCACGTCTCCGGGAGCGAAGATCTCGTACGTGGACGGGTCCCGCAGGACGCCGCTGGCCCGGCCCTCCGACTCGTACACGAAGAGGTTGGCCCCCGTGATCGGCTTCCACGTCGGAATGGGCCGATTGGAGGCGTTGGCCACGTACTCGCAGAGCTCGCGGAACCTGGCCGTCTTGAGGCCCAGGTCGAGCCCGAACACGTACTTGAGGGCCATGACGAACTCCTCCAGCACGGCATTGCCGGCCCGTTCGCCCAAGCCGTTCACGGTGGTGTTCACCCACGAAGCTCCAGCCATCACGCCGGCGATGGCGTTGGCAGTGGACATGCCGAAATCGTTGTGGGTGTGCATCTCGATGTCTATGCCGACCTCATCACGGATGAGCTTGACCCGATCGTAGGTGGCAAAGGGATCGAGCACCCCCACCGTATCGCAGAACCGGAGCCGGTCGGCTCCGGCTTGCTTGGCGTTGCGGGCGAACTGGAGGAGGTACTCCATGTCGGCACGAGAGGCATCCTCCGCGTTGACGGAGACGTACAAGTCGTGCTGCTTGGCGAACTCACAGGACTTGCTCACCGACTCCAGCACCCACTCTCGGCTCCGGCGGAGCTTGTGCTGAATGTGAATGTCTGACGCTGAGATGGAGATGGCCACCGCGTCCACGCCACAGTCGATGGAGTCCTGGATGTCGCCGATGACAGCTCGATTCCAGGCCAGCACGCTGATGGGGAGGCCCAGGTTCACGATGCGGGTGATGGCCTCCTTCTCGTCTCCACCCATGGCAGGAATGCCCGCCTCGATCTGGTCCACACCCACCTCGGCCAAGAGCCGAGCGATGTGGACCTTCTCATCATTGGCGAAGACGACGCCGGCGGTCTGCTCTCCATCGCGCAGCGTAGTGTCGTCAATGCGGATGCGATGCGCGATATCCCCTGGCGGCAGGTGGAGTCCCTCTGTACTCACGGTTATCGCCTCCAAACTGGTTGTCTACACCTCGTGCCGCGCTGGCACTGCAGGCGGCAAGCGCGGCAACCTGGACATCCGCGTCTGCGTAGAAGCCGCGCAGTTCTGGGGGCATCAGTGCCGCCAGCTTGTACATTGCCTCATCTATCAGCGCCAGCCCCTCCTGGTGTGAGGGTCTGCCCTGGCCCCAGGGCAGTTTGAAGGGCTGGCCGAACCGAACCTGAACCGGTGTGCGCCTGAGCCGACGCACATGGCGCCGGAACTCCAGCACTCCCAGTATAGCCACCGGCTGGACCCATGCGTCCGAGCGGAGCGCGAGGTACACCATTCCCGGCTTCCCGCGCTGAAGGACTCCGTCGTGGCTGCGGGTCCCTTCGGGGGCTACGATAAGGACGGCACCCCGCTCGAGCACGCTGAGCGCGGTCCTGAAGGCGCGGAGGTCGCCCTCTTGGCGTCTCACGGGGAACACGCCGTAGGCCCTCAGCACCATTCGCACGATCGGCACCCGAAACAGCTGCGCTTTGCCCATGATGGCCACCTCGCGGTCCACCATGGCGGCGGCCACCAGAGGGTCTATCCAATTGGAATGATTGAAGTATATCACCACCGGCCCTTCTGCCGGTACTAGCTCGCGTTCGCCCCACTCTACGCGTAGGAACAGCCCCAGCAGGAAGCGGAGCAGCCTCTTCAGCGGAAAGTGCCACCGGTTCATCGGGCACTCAGTCGTCTCGGTCACAGACAAGCTTCTCCAAGAGCCGCACCACCTCGGCGACGCCGATCGCGGTGCTGTCCACGTAGTGGGCATCAGGAGCGCGGCGCAGAGGCGCGACCGCGCGCCCCGAGTCTATGCGGTCCCGATCGCAGACGTTCTGCAAAGCTTGCTCGTAACTGATGCTGGCGCCCCGTGCCACTGCCTCGGCGTGGCGCCGGCGAGCCCGTTCCTCCAGCGACGCATCCAGGTACACCTTAAGATCGGCTTCGGGCAAGATCACGGTGCCGATGTCCCGACCCACTACCACCACTCTCCCTTGGCTGGCTACCTGGCGCTGCAGGTCGCGGAGACGCTCCCGCACCTGCGGATGGGCTGACACGGCGGAGACGTTGTCGTCCACCGAGGACTGCCGGAGCTCCCAGGTGACGTCCTCACCGTCTAGCCTGACCGTACTGGTGCGCCCGTCTTCCACATCGGGCGGACCGACCTGGAGGTCCATGCTCTCCACGACGCGCACCACGGCCTGCTCGTCGCTCACGGGCACACCGGCTCGCAGCGCTGCCAGCGTGGCGGCGCGGTAGACCACCCCGGTGTCGAAGAAAACGTATCCCAGCCGGGATGCCAGCTCCGCCCCGACGGTGGTCTTCCCGGAGCCAGCCGGCCCATCAATGGCTATGGTACTAGGCTTACACATGCGGTAGCCCAACCTGCTGCCGAAGCACCCGGACCTCGGACGGACTGAGCCGCCGCCAGCGCCCAGGACTCAAGTCGCCCAGGCGCAGGGGGCCGATAGCGATGCGCCGGAGCCTCTCCACCGGATGGCCGATGACCTCACACATCCTGCGGACCTGCCGCTTGCGTCCCTCTTTGAGCGTGAGGCGCAATACGCTGGACTCCTGACCGACGCGCAGCACTTCTACGCGCTCAGCCCGCGCTGGGCCGTCGTCCAGGGTCACGCCCTGGAGCAGCCGCGAGACCGCGGAGGGGGTCACCTTCCCCCTCAGCCAGACCTGGTAGACCTTGGGCACCGAGTGCCGGGGGTGAGTGAGCCGATGGGCTAGCTCGCCATCGTTGGTGAGAAGGACGAGCCCTTCGCTATCAGCATCCAAACGGCCAACCGGGTACACTCTCTCGGGGACCGTCGCCAAGTCCATGACCGTCCTGCGGCCAAGCTCGTCACGGACGCTGGTGATAACGCCTGCCGGCTTGTGCAGGGCATAGTAGGCCAAACCCTCGGGCCGAAGGGACACCAACTGGCCGTCCACGAGCACCTGATCGCGCGCGCCAACCTTCTGCCCCAGAATGGCTGGCTGGCCGTTCACCGAGACGCGCCCGCCCCTAATCAGGTTCTCTATGGATCGGCGGGACCCTACGCCTGCGTGGGCTAGCGCTTTCTGAAGGCGCTGTGGATGGCTCTGCAAGGGCCTCACCTGACTCATCGCGCCATTATAACACGGAGCACCAACGTGTGCTGCGTATGAGCTCGGTGCATCGCTCGAGGCGGACTGCCCTCGACGCGGATTGACGGAACACGGCCCCAGGAAGGCCCTGGGGCCGTGTAGCGAGTCCGCTGGGCGCGCGAGCAGATACAGGTCAGGCAGCGGTGAGGGAGCGGGCCACGTCCACGGCGGAGGCGGCATCGGGAGCGTAGCCATCGGCCCCGATCTCGTCGGCGTAGCGCTGGGTCACCGGGGCTCCCCCGATCATCACCTTCACCGAGTCCCGCACCCCCGCTTCCTTCAGCGCCTCGATCGTCGTCCTCATGGCTGGCATGGTAGTGGTGAGAAGCGCCGAGAGCCCCACCACCTTGGGCTTGTGGTCCCGCACCGCTTCCAGGAACTTCTCCGGCGATACGTCCACCCCCAGGTCCACCACGTTGAAGCCGGCCCCCTCCA
>JABLXR010000093.1 GCA_013178015.1 Anaerolineae bacterium | reverse complement strand
TACTCGACATGGAAGGTGCCAGGGCCATCTTCCGTCCGACCGTAAAAGAAGATCACGTCATGCATGCGCTGGAAGGCTTTGGTTGGGCTGGGCCTCCGCCGGTAGCTCCAGATGATCTCGTTCCGAAAGCATTGAGGGCCAAATACCGCATCCAGGAGCAACTTGATGTAGTGGCTCGCCGTCGGATCGCAGTGCAGGTAGAGGCTGCCGGCTGGCTTCAGCACACGGTGCATCTCAACGAGCCTGGGAGCCATCATCACGAGGTAGGCCATCATATCATTCTCGCCTAAGAACCTACGAAGGGCTGAAGCAGGTCGGCGAGCTTCCTCGGGCCGCGGGTAACCACCTCATTGTAGCTGGCCTCGGCATTGTAAGTGGCTCCTGGCCTATCGCCGACCCAGTGCCATGTATCCTCGAAGGCCGTGATCTGCGCGGGCGACGCCTCGCCGCTTGCTTCGGCGAAAATCACGTTGTAGCTAGCGTTGGAGTTCCAGGGCGGGTCGAGGTAGATGAGGTCCACGCTCTCGTCCGGGATGTGCTTGCGCAGGACCTCCAGGTTGTCGCCGAAGTAGAGCTGGTTCTTCCAACCGTCCATCGGGCTCGCCTCACCTGCACTGCGTGGTAGCGAGCCCTAGGTTAGCCTTCCCTTCTCCCGATTCCTTCCGAAGTGGCCGTCAGCACAGCGGCCACGAAGTGGCTGTCACTGACGGCCCTGGCGCTCCCGGCGTGCCCGTGTAGGCGGTGACCTCCTCGACGGCGCGCTCGTAGGTGTAGCCCGACTCCTGAAGCTTTCGGGCACCCTCCCTGGCAATCCGCTCCAGGGCAAGGCGTGCCCTCTCCGGCATCTCGTCTCCCTTGCCCTGGCGAATGTATTCGGCGGCCAACTGACCGACGCCGGAGGCGTCGGCCCTGCCACCGGCACTCCGTACCGGCGGCGCCGGCCGTAGGCCGGTGCCACCCTTTCGGTGGCAGCGAAGGTCGGGATCAAGGTCGGGCATCCTCATGGTTCCGCCTCGCTTCGCTCGGTGAATTCCGGTATGGGCCTATCTTACCCGGCATCGGCGCCCTCGTCCACCGGGACCCGGAGTGCGGTGCGGTCGAGAGCATCCAGGTGCTGGCTGAGTGCCGTTACTGCGTCATTGAGCATGCCCACGGCCTGCTGGAGGGTAGCCAGCTGCTCCTCCATCCTGGCCTGAGCTACCGAGGCCCGGTGCCAGGCCATCGCAGCAAGACCCGCCGCCACACAGCCTGCAGGGCCAGCAGCAGGGCGAGTATGCTCATGATGAGGGTGGCCACGACCATCCTGATCACCTCTGTAAGGACGAAGGTAGGGCTTTCACCACGCTACGGGCGAAGCCCTACTGTCTTAGAAGGTCCACCCGCCTCGGAGAATCCCGCGGGTCTTACCGGTGCGCAGGTCGTGCTCTACGCCTACCTGCAGCGTCCCGTCACCCACCCGCCGGGTGTATCCGAGCTGGAGGGTGCCTGGGAGGGTCAGCGAGAGGCGGAAGCCGGGCTCTGCGCTTTTGGGACCTCTCCCAGTTTAACCTCGCCCAGCTTCGCCTCGATCAGCTCCTGGGCCCACTTCTCCACCGGCCCGAACGCCGCCGCAATCACCTTTTCAGGGAGTTCTCCGACATGTGGCGCTTGAAGTAGGACAGCGCCACCTGCATGGCGTGCTCCGCTTCACTCAGGGTGAGCTTGTTATCCTTCGTGTTCTCCTTGAGGGCGTCCACGAACACTTGCTTGGCGTACAGAACGGCATCCCTGGCCACCTTGTCGGCCTCCACCAGGGCGGCCAGGAGCGCCTGCTCGGCGGCGGTCTCGCCCTCCAAGTCCCGTACCTTCTTGCGCAGGAAGGCAAACGCCACACCGGGCCCGGCCGCCACCACCAGGGCCAGCAGCGCCAGCACCCTCTCAAGTAACGCCGTCATCTCTGGCGTGATCTGCAGCCTTCTCACCTCCAGCGGCCACGGAGTGGCCGTCACCCACTTTCTTCGCGAAAGCGTCCCGGTAAGCCAGTACCTTCTGGACGTAGCGCTGTGTCGTCAGTGGCAGGTGCGGCTCCACCTTGTCGTAGTCCCACCCGTGCTCGTTCACCAGGGCTCTGACCCTACCTGGACCGCAGTTGTAGCTCGCCAGGGCGAGCTTCACGTCGCCCTTGCACGCCACCAGCATCCGCCGCAGGTAGTCGGCGCCTATCCTGAGGTTGGTGTCCACGTCGAATAAGACCTTGGGATCGCGGATGCCGTAATCTCTTGCAGCCGTTGAGCTCAAGATCTGCGTCAGCCCATAGCTCCCATAGCCAGGCGGCCCGGGCTCCTTCCTGAAGGCCTTCGGATCGAAGCGGCTCTCCTGGGCCACGACAACCTTGAGGAGCAACCAGTCGATGCCGGCAGTCCTGGCAGCCCGCTTGATGTGCTCGTCGTATCGGTCGTGGTTGCGTGGCAGGACCATGAAGGACAAACACCTCGCCGCAGGATGACCTACAAGGGCAGGAACAGGGCCAAGGGAGTTCTCCTACTGGCGGACCACAATCGCTTGTCTACGGCCAAAAGAAGGGCCTTAGAGGCCGTCTACGTGCTTCTGGTCGGCCGGGCTACCCTCGGTAGGCTTCACCGAAGGTGGAGCCAGTAGGCGTCCTAGCACCCGGTCCAGTAGGCCTCCAGCGCTGTGGCGAGACAGGGTCTGATGTAACTCCTTGACGGCCTCCTCGCCGTCAGCCTCGACCCGCGGACGATGGCCTGGGTCCTACAGGATGCGAGCGCGGAGGAGGTACGGCAGCGGAAGGAGAGCCGCGAGCTGCTGGAGGCTCTGCGCAAGCACGGGCCGATGTGGCCGCGGGACCTGGCGTCCCTCCTTGGCCTGCGGCAGGATGCGGTGCGCCAGCGCCTGCACCGCCTAGCCGAGCGTGGGTTGGTGCGACAGCTCGACAACGGGAAGTACGTGGTGGCCGGGCCCGACCCCGATGGGTCGGACACCGGCCGTGGACCGCATGGCGATCTGAAAAAGTGTCACGCCTGTCACGGTGTCACATCCGTCACGATGGTCATGTTTGTCACGGAGGTCACTCCTCACCGCTCGTGGGCACTGCGTTCGCCGGCGCAGCACAGGCACAGGCCGCGTCGGATGGGCTTTCCGGGCGTGACGGCATGACGGGCGTGACGACCGTGACAGGTGTGACACTTTTCAGCGAGTATCCAGCAGCTTTCATCGGGACTGTGGGTGCCCCGCCTGTCGTGGGTGGTGAGGTCATCCGGTTCCCTCGCGCCCTCGTGGAGGGTGACCCTCTTGACGCCGTCCTGTACGACCCGGACATCGCCGCCGCGATGTAGGGTAGCGTGGCACAAGGAGGATGGCACGGCGTGGGCAGCACGGTCCAGGCGGCCATCATGGACCGCTTCCAGGAGATTACAGATGATGAGTGGAAGCAGGCGGTGCTGGCCGCCCTCTCACCAGGCGGAGGGTGTTGGCCCCTGGCGCCAGGGCCATCTGAGCTTGTGCGACACGCCGTACAGCTTGCGCTCGGTCCGATGTGGCGCCAAGCCACCGTCCGCACCCGGGATCTGCTCACCTAGAGGTACTGGGCCCCGCACCCTGCGCTCGATGCGGCGGCTCGCCTGGTGCTGGCTGGTGAGTTGCGTATGCTGCTGGTACGCCCATCCGGCGCCCTCTTCGGCAGGCCAGGCCCGGTGTTCATCCTATCCGACGCCCTGGAGCATCCGGTGACCCGGCGCTACCTGGAATGGGCCTTCATCCTCTCGGGCGGCCGGCTGTCCGAGGGTGCCATCCTGGCCATGGCAGCGCCGCCGCGCTCGGTGGCGGACGCGATGTTCATCCTAGAGCCCGACATCCGCCAGGTTCTCGGTGAGATGGCTGCAGACTTCTGGGAGCAAATGGCCGCGTGTGGGAGGAGGACGCGCCGTGGCAAGCCATCGACGACGGTTGCGGCTGCGCGGTAGCCTGCGTCAGGCCCGCAGGCTGCCTCCCTGCTGGCCTCGCAAGGCCCTCGATGCCGTGGTCGACCGCCTCATCGAGGAGGACCGGGACATCCTGGAGGCCCTGGGCAAGCTGTGAGTCTAACGCGCCGCCGCTAGGGCTGGATGGTCATCCCGCCAAGGAGGCGACGCCGGTTGGGTCGAACCTTTTGGTCCGCGACTGGAAGACCCTCCAAGGAGAGTGAGAGCATGGGCCGGATCATACAAGTGGCGAGCGTCATCGCGTGCATAGTCATGGCGTCGCAGGCACTGGCCTTCGCATCGGCTGATGACGATTGGGCACAGCGGGTAGCAGAGCTGCTGGACGCGTGGTTATCGGATATCCCGGAATCCTACACTCCGTCCATTGACCTCGTTCGAGTTGGCATGCACTCCCGAATGAGCGCATTGGGATTCAGGTACCGACTCCATGAGGCATTGCGGCCCGGCGGTGACCAACCAACCGAAGAGCGAGCCTTTCGCCTTGCCCTGTTGGAACCTTATGCGCGAATGCTGCTCTTGCGGCTGTACGGTTTGGTGGACAGTACGCGTACTTGGAGTGCCAACCACAACGACGACGTGGTGCCGCGCGGCTTTGAAGACTTGGTCACGGCAGCCAACGAGATGGCAGCCCTCCACAACGCTGTGCGCGCCTATCGCCGCGCTGACTCGATTCGGGCCCATGCGTCGACAGAGACCGAGGATGAGCTGTCCGCCCTATGGGAAGCCATCGGCGACCTCTATACCCGGGTTCGCTAGCTGGCGACGGGTCCTAGCCGCGCAGGCAGATGAGTAGGAACCTCCAGGGCACCCTGCGCCGTGCCCGCCAGCTGCCTCCCTGCTGCTGGCCGACCAAGGTCTTGAACGCGGTGATCTAGTACTTCATCGAGGAGAACAAGGACATCCTGGACGCCCTTGCCGACCTCTGAGGCTTTGCCGCGCCCAGGCAGGGTAATTGGTTCTAGGACCGAACATGTGCTCCACTCGGGTTTCACTGACGCCCTCCGGGCGGCAGGACCGACGCCTCCGGCGTCGGTCAGCGAAGCTGGAACCACCCCGTCCGTGGCGGTGGAGCACATGGCGACCATGCAGCGACGCGGAGAGCACTCGTGGCGAGTCGGAGTCTACGATCTTGGACCTGACGGCCAGCGCAGGCGCCGATGGATCGCCTTCGAGGCTGCCAGTGAAGAGGAGGCCCGGCGGAAGACCCAGGCCATCCTCTCAGGTGCCTCGCCGGACACCACGTTGGCCCACTACCTCGAGTACACCTGGCTTCCGCACGTGCGGGCGGTAACGGAGGCCACCACAACGGGCTCCTACGAGAAGGTGGTCCGCAACCGCATCCTGCCCTACCTGGGCCACCTGGAGCTTGCCGCCGTCACCCGGGTCGACGTGCAGCGGTGGCTCGACACCATGACCCCTCTAGCTCGCATTTCGCACCCCTTCCTCAGGGGTAAATGGTCATTCATTCACCGTGCCTCCGGGCACTCCTGCTCGATGGCAAGAATTACCTCGGATCGCCAGCAGGGACCTCCCATGATTTGGCATACCTTCCCTCCCAGCAAGCCGGCTGGGGGCAAAGGCAGTGGGCGTGGCAGACCTGCGGGCCAGGGAGCCATGCCAGGCACTAGTGGATCCACGAGTGGATCCATTGGATGCATGAATCCCAGAGCGGTGGCAGGAGTTGCAACATCTGGCTGTGATGCGCTTCGCCACATGGCCACAAAGCCCGTCATGTCAACCTGGGAATATGTACCAGGCGTTGTGTAACGGCAGCACGGGAGACTTTGGATCTCCTAGTCCTGGTTCGAATCCAGGCGCCCCAGCCAAGTTGTTTCTAGAGGTCGCGGGATTAGGGAGTCCCCGAAAGGCTTCAAGGGACTCCTCCAGTCAGGCAAAGCCCCCTCGGTGGGCGGTGCGGGCTACCTCGATGGTGCTGGCCTTCCCATGAACGACATCGCGGGGCGGTCCGCGATCCGAGTCTCTCGCGCGCGTGGTTCGGGTGCAGGTGCCCCGTCCGAGTTGGCCGCTTCTGCGGGGGTCCAGAGGTGCCGGGTCTGAAACGAGGCGGCGGGAGCAGCGTTCGCAGGTGTCGCCAGCCTATACGACATGCAAGCCGTGTGAGGGGCTCCTGAGGGGGCCACCGACCCAGGCGGTGCGGCCCCGGGGCAACCCGGGGCCGCCGTCGCGGTGCCGCTTCAGTGACCCTGGGCCGGCGCCCCAGGCGGGCCCTGGCGCATGACCTTCACCTCGGCGGGCAGAGCAGACCACGACACCGAGCCCTGAGCGACGATGCGGGCCGGGTCGAGCAGCGGGTGGTTGAGCACCTGCCCTGCCACCCCGAAGGTGCCCTCGGGGCCGAAATCCTTGGAGGGCGTGGTACCCGGGCCTGCGGGAGATCCGACGACGATGCGCATCACCATCCCGTACATCTCATGGGGAGCGCACCAGATGTCATACACGCCCGGAACCGTAAAGGTGTAACGCCACTCGCCGCCCACGGGAAGCACCGGCGACGAGAAGGGCTCGACGCCGTCGGGCACCCGCTGCGGTTTGCCCTGGCGCGGGTGGTAGGCCGTGACCGTATGATGGGGCGACAACGCCTTGAAGACCACCGTGTCGCCCGGCTGGATGTACAGACCCACGGGTTCGAAGTAAAACTCCGGAATGGGCTGCCCCGGCACCGGCTGGATGAGCAGCCTTACCTCGTGAACCTGAGCCCTGGCGGCCGGCGGGGCCCCTCCAGCAACAAGCGCCGCAGACAACAGGAGCCATGCCATCGCCAGGGCGAGCGCGCTCGCGGGCCGAAATCCTCTCAAGGCGGTTACCTCCTTTTGATGGGGCCGGTTGATGGGGCCGGGGACGAAGATGGCGGACGATTCCTCGTACTACCTTCGGCCTTCCGCCCTCTCGGGTCACGCACACGGCCGACCGGCGGGCGACTGCCGGAGAGGGCGCCCCCTGCGGTTCGGGCTGCGGGCCAGCCAGGGCGCGGGTGGCCGCCTAACGGACCATCGCCAGGGCACCGCTACCGGAACTGCCGGCTGAGCTGGACCGGTGGATGGCAGCGTGGCAGGAC
>JABLXR010000092.1 GCA_013178015.1 Anaerolineae bacterium | reverse complement strand
AGGTGCGAAGCTTGCTGCAGGGCCATCACTTCACCACTCCACCCGGTGGCATTTGCGCCCAGTCTACAGAGGCAGGGCTGGCGCTGCTGGAACGGGCACAGGACCTGGTGGCTGAGAGTGGGGCCCGGTTCCTGGCCATACGAGACTCCCGCGAACGCTGGGATGCCGACCTGGTCACCGATGACTCCCAGTGCACCGTGGTGGTGGACTTAAGCCCGGGCCTGGACGCGATTCGGGCCGGGTTCCGCAAGGACCTGCGAGCTCACATTCGCAAGGCGGAGGCCTCGGGCCTCACCTTGCGCTCCGGCATGGATCAGCTCAACGAGTTCTATGCCATGTTCTCTGCCTTCGTTCGCCAGTCCGGCACGCCGGTGTTCGGCAAGCGGCTGCTGACCGAGACCGTCCGGGTCTTCGACGGACAGCTATGGCTGCTAGGCATCTGGGAGGGGGAAACGATGGCCGGCGGCGGGCTGCAGTTCCTCCTGGGGGACACCATGTCCGGCGTGTGGGGTGCGTCGCTGGCGGCACACTTCAGCCAGCGTCCCAACCATCTGATGTACTGGGAGTCCATCCGCTACGGCTGCCAGGAGGGGTTCCGGCGCCTGGACCTGGGCCGGTGCCGGATCGGGTCGGGCCAGCACAAGTTCAAGCTCCAGTGGGGGGGAGAGGAGGTCCCGCTCTATCAGCAGTTCCACCTACGCCGTACCGACAAGAGGCCCTTGGTAGCCGACGACGTGGCCAGTGGGCGGGCCCGGCCGTTGGCCCGGCTGTGGGGCCGACTGCCCTTGCCCGTGACTCGCCTCATGGGTCCCGTGATCCGACGGCACTTACCTTTCGTCTGACTGCGTAGGCTAGCCAGGCTGGCGGCAATGGCACCAAAGCACGATGGAGTTGGCTGCTGATGATGAATAACCACCGCAGGCGTCTGAGCATTGTCGGTACCGTCATCCTCCTAATTGTGGCTGTATTGCTGAAGGTACCGGCCACCCTGGCTGCCCGGGCGTCGGACCTGGGTACAGCAACCGTGTTCCCGGAGTCGGTCCTCGCCCGCACCTGGAACAAGCTTACTGTCACCTATACCGCCCCCGCCGGCGGCATCGCCGCCGGCGGGGGGCTTCGGGTCCAGCTCCCCAAGAGCTTCCTCAACTCACCCCACGAGCCTCAGACGGACGACCCGGACCTGCCCTACTTCGTCTATGCGGCCTCCAGTAATCCTATGGCAGTGCTGGGCCTGACGGTGGAAAGGGCCGATCTGCGGGCGGAACAGAATGACCCCAAGCACTTCACCTTCGTCGTCACGGTGCTGGAAGGGATGGTGTCCGAAGGCGAGACCGTGGCGGTTAGGGTGGGTCACCCCGAGGGCGAGGGGAGGGGCGCTCAGGCCCCCATGGCGGCAGCGCGGGAGCCCATCGGCGTCGCGGTGGACACTACCGGCAGCGGGACGTTCGAGGTACTGGCCGATCTCCCGCAAATACGGACCACTGGACTCAGGGCCCAGTCTCTGAAGGCAACCCTGCCGTCCATGGTGGTGAAGGGCACGCCGGTGACCCTGTCCCTCGTGGCCCTGGACAAGTATGGCAACAACGCTCCCGGATACGTGGGGACGGTCGATCTCCATACCACCGACCCGATGGCGACCTGTCCGGAGTCCTATGCCTTCACTGCGGAGGACCAGGGGATAGCGGAGGTAGAGGTCATCTTCCGCACTGCCGGCATCCAACGGGTCATCGTGACTGGTGGCTTGGGAACGGTGTACAGCAACCCCATAGTCGTCCGGGAAGAGGAGCCTCAGCGGCTGCTCTTCTGGGGAGACCTGCACGTCCACAGCGAGTTCAGCCCGGAGACATTCTGCTACGGCTACCCGGAGGCGGAGCTGCTATACGCGCGGGACGTGCAGGCCCTGGACTTCTATTCCTTCCTGGATCACGCCGCCACCAGCAGCGGGCCACTCACGCTGAGGGAGTGGGGTGAGACCCAGAGGTTGGTGGAGGAGTTCTACGTTCCCGGCCACTTCATTCCCTTGCTGGGCTACGAGTGGTCCTCCAACGACAGCAGTGGCCAGGGGCATCGCGGCGTCTACTATCGGGGCACGGGCGAGGCATTCTACGGCGTGGGCGACTATCCCACTGCCCCTGCTCTGTGGGAAGCCCTTCGGCTGAACGCAGTAACCGCCATCACCGTGCCCCATCACACCGGTCTCGGCAGCGACCCTAAGCACGGCGCAGTGGACTGGACGGACGGGGACCCTCAGTTCGAGCGTCTGCTGGAGGTCTTTCAGGCCAAGGGCTTCTGCGAGTTCTACGACCCCACCCATCCTCTCTCTTACGAGAACCTTACCCCCGGGACGTTCAGCGTGGAAGGGCCGCACTACGCTCGCGACGCCTGGGCGATGGGCAGACGGCTGGGAGTGATCGCCTCGTCCGACGAGCATGGGGCCATGCCCGGCCGCACGGGCTATGGCCTGGCTGCCGTCTACGCTCCCGAACTCACCCGTGAAGCTCTGTTCGATGCCCTCTACGCCCGGCACTCATACGGTACCACGGGCGAGAGGATCATCCTCGACTTCCGGGCCGACGGGCACATCATGGGCGACGAGTTCCAGGTCACTCTCCCTTACCGTCCGCGCCTGTCGGTGACGGTGGTGGGCACGGGTGCCCTCGACTATGTGGAGGTGGTGAAGCTGGAGAATGGCGTCTATTCCACTCTGTGCCGTGCCACACCGAATTCGTGGGAGACCGCCTTCACCTGCGAGGATCCTAGGTTCAGTACCAGCAGCATGTACTACGTCCGGGTGCGGCAGGTGGGGCAGGTGGCCAACAGAGACGTGATGGCCTGGTCCAGTCCCATCTGGATAGACGTTGCCGGTTCGGTCTCGCCGACAGCCACTTCGACTGTCACACCTGCGGCCACCACCATATCTCCCACTGCCACCGCCACTGCCACTTCGACGGCGACGCCCACTGCTGTCCCGACAGCGACAGACAAGCCGGATCCGAAGCCTACGCCCACACCCGCGCTTACAGTCACTCCGACCCCAGTGGACCCGGCACCGACGGCGACGCGGCCGCTTACGCCCACACCGCTGCCGACGGCTACCGCCACGGGAGAGCCGGGGGAGGAAAGGCCTCTGTATCACATCAACCTTCCCGCCATATTCCGGCGTAACTAGAGGAGGACCGCCATGAACAGGCCGGGAGCGTCGGTGGGAAGAGCGCTGCTTGCCTCAGCGTTGATGGTGCTGCTGGTGCCCGCAGTCGTCCCGGAAGGCCTGGACGCCCAGGGGCCGCCGCAGTTTGAGGAGGTGGCGGACCAGGCCGGGTTGCACTATCGGGACGAGACCTGCGGATTCGCCTGGGGCGACTATGACGGGGACGGTTACCTGGACCTGTTCCTGGGGCACCATCCGGTGCTCACCGAGGTAGACCAGGATCGAGACTCGGCCCTCATGCGCAACAACGGCGACGGCACTTTCACCAACGTCATCTACGGCTCGGGCATCCTGCTGCAGGAGGACCGCCACGACGCCGCCTGGATCGACTTCGACAACGACGGCGACCTGGACCTCTGGGTCTCCGTGGGTGGGCGAGGGGGCGGGGGCGAGGGCCCGTCGCAGTTGTATCGCAACGACGGTGGCGGGCAGTTCGTGGACGTGGCGCCCGCGGCCGGGGTGGACTATCCCCGCGGCCGGGGACGGGGCACTGCCTGGCTGGACTTCGATAGCGACGGCGACCTGGACCTGTTCTTCACCGGCGCCAAGCTTGACGAGGCCCCGAACGCCTTCTTTCGCAACGAGGGAGACGGCAGCTTCACCAACATCACCGATCAGTTGGGTCTGGATCCATTCCTCGGGGCCATGTCGAACGTGGCGGTGGCGGACTACGACGGGGACGGCGACCAGGACATGTTCGTGACTGGCTACTCCACCAGGCTGTATCGGAACAACGGGGATGGCACCTTCACCGAGGCACCGGCACAGGCGGGAGTGCGCACCACCGGAGCCACCAGCGCTGCCTGGGGTGACTATGACAACGACGGTCTGATGGACCTGTATGTCGCTCGGGCCGGCCAGGTGCCACTCCGGGACTATCAGGAGTGGACGCCGAGCCAGGTGCTCTTCGTGATGCGGCTGGAGGAGGCCGACGTAGAGGATGGGATGGACATCTTGACCGTGGCCGGAACCGACCTGTCCTTCGAGCTGCAGAACCGGATCGGCGGCATCACGGTGAGGAACCCGGCGTACGTCTACATCGGGTCGGAGGGGTATCAACCCGCCTCCACCACCTTCACTCTGAGCGGGGCGGAGACCTCGGGGCCGCCGCAGTACGTGGCCGGAGAGGTCCGCGGCTACTTCATCTGGCAATCGGAGCCAGGTCTGTGGCACGTGCGTTGTAGCGCCCTCGAGGGGGAGGCGCCCGAGGCGTGCCAGGGCATCATCACCGCTCCCGGAGGCATTGTCGGGGTCACGGAAGTGGGCTTCGAGCCCGTGACTCCGGAGTACATGCCCGATCAGCTCTTCCGCAACCTGGGGGACGGCATCTTCGAGGACGTCACTTCCCAGGCCGGGCTGGGCGACGGGCGAGGCTGCTACAGCCCCACCTGGGGCGACTACGACAACGACGGCTTCCTTGACCTTTACGTGCAGGTGCTGGGCCCCATGGAGGGCGACGAGCCCAACCTCCTGTACCGCAACAACGGTGACGGAACCTTCACCAACGTGGCCGCTAGCGCCGGGGTGGAAGGGACTACCCAGGGCCAGGCCTGGGGTGCCTTGTGGGCCGACTACGACAACGACGGGTTCCTCGACTTGCTTGCCAATCAGGAGAGCTGGTGGTGGCCGCTGGCCAAGGGACGGTACGAGCTCTACCACAACCAGGGGAACGGGAACCACTGGTTCAAGGTGGAGCTGAGAGGGGTGCAGAGCAACGCTCGGGGCCACGGGGCCAAGCTCTGGCTCAGTGTCGGGGGCAATACCCAGTTCCGCGAGGTGGGGGACAACTCGCATTACTTCCAGCACTACGCTGGGCCGGTGCACTTCGGGCTGGGCAGTGCCATAGTGGTGGAGGAGCTCCGCATTCTCTGGCCCAGTGGCGTGTCTCAGATCCTGACCGACGTGGCAGCCGACCAGCAGATCACGGTGATCGAGGGCCTCGACCAGCCGACTTCCACTCCCAGCCCGACCGCGACGGCCACCGCCACCGCCACCCCTACTCCCACCGCCACTGGCACTGCGACGGCCACCGCCACCGCTACTGGCACGGCGACGGCCACCGCCACTCACACCCCCACTTCGACCGCCACCGCCACCCCCACGCCCGGCCCTTCCGTCACCGCCGCCGTCGGCGCGACCGTGACTCCCACCTCGATCCCCACGTCCGCGCCTACTGTTGCTCAGACGTCAACGGGTGCGCCGACTGCGGAGCCGGCGGCCACGGCCACGCCCGAGCCTACCGTCACTGTGACGCCCGGGCCGGGGGCCCAGGAGCCAGTGTACGAAACAAGCCTTCCAGCTGTGTTCTTGCGCCGCGGAGGGACGACCTTCGCTGGAGAGTGACCTGCCTATCGGGGCCCGAGCGGCACCGCGCGATTAGCCCACAGGAAAGGGTAGGAAGGAGTAGAAAGAATGGAGAGGTCGAGAGCGTTAGCCAGCAGGTTGGTGGTCGTGTTGGCTGTCATTCTGGCTTCACTGGTGCCCGCTTTGCTGCCGCAGGGCCTCAGCGCTCAGGGGCCGCCGCAGTTTGAGGAGGTGGCGGATGAGGCCGGGCTCTACTGGCGGGACGAGACCAGTGGGTTCGCCTGGGGCGACTACGACGGAGACGGAGACCTGGACCTGTTCCTGGGCAATCACCCCGCTTTGTCGGAGCCCTTCCAGGACCGGGAGTCGCTGCTGATGCGCAACAACGGGGACGGCACTTTCACCAACGTGATCCACGGCTCCGGGATCCTCTTGGTGGAGGACCGCCATGACGCCGCCTGGGTAGACTACGACCGCGACGGGGACTTGGACCTCTGGGTCTCCATCGGCGGCCGGGGTGGTCAGGGCGAAGGCCCCTCCCAGCTCTACCGCAACGACGGCAACGGCCAGTTCGTGGATGTGGCGCCGGCGGCCGGGGTGGACTACCCCCTGGGCCGGGGCCGAGGCACGGCCTGGTTGGATTTCGACAACGACGGCGACCTGGACCTGTTCTTCACTGGGGCGGAGCGCGAGGAGGCGGGCAACGCCTTCTTCCGCAACAACGGCGACGGCACCTTCACCAACATCACCACCCAGTTGGGGCTGGACCCCTTCACCGGGCCCATGCCCAACGTGGCGGTGGCCGACTACGATGGGGACGGGGATCAGGACATGTTCGTCACTGGCCTCGCCACCCGGCTGTACCGCAACGACGGGGATCGGTTCACCGACGTGTCGGCCACCTCAGGGGCTCGCACCAACGCCGCTACCAGTGCCGCCTGGGGCGACCACGACGGTGACGGCGACGTGGACCTCTATGTGGCCCGGGGCGACAGGGAGCCCGGCTATGACTTCCACGAGTACGTGGAGGGCGAGCTGCGCTTCGTTGGCAGGGTGGAGGACCCCGATGTGGGCGACGGGCTGGACTTCCGCGTCACTCCGGCATCGGAGGTGACCTTCTTCCTGCAAGTGCGCCTGGGCGGCGCCGTCTTCCGCGATCCATCCATGTTCTTCATCGGGGCGAGCCGATGGAGCCCCAGCTCCGACCCGTTCACGGTAAGCGCCACCGAGGTCTCTGCAGCGCCGTTGTACGAGGCCGGGGCGGAGCGAGGGTTCTTCATCTGGCAGTCGGAGCCCGGCGTGTGGCACGTCCGGTGGAGCGGCATCACGGGGGATGTGGGTGAGGGGTTCGCGGGCATCATCACCAGCGGCGGTGCCATCAGCGACATTGTCGCCGTGGATGCCGAGGGGTGGTCGCCTACCGCCATCCCGGACAAGCTGTTCCGCAACAATGGCGACGGTACCTTCACCGACGTGACTGCTGCGGCGGGCTTGGGCAATGGGCTCCTGTGCCGCAGCCCGGACTGGGGCGATTTCGACAATGACGGGGACCTGGACCTGTACGTGCAGACGGTGGGCGGGATGGACCAGGACGCACCCAACCTGCTCTACCTCAACAACGGCGACGGCACCTTCACTGAGATCGCCGCCCAGGCGGGCGTGACCGGCAGCGCCGAGGGGTTCGGCTGGGGCAGCGTCTGGGCGGACTACGACAACGACGGCTTCCTCGACCTGCTCGCCAACCAGGAGAGCTGGTGGTGGCCGCTGGATCGCGGGCGCTATGAGCTATTCCGGAACCTGGGCAACGGCAACCACTGGCTCAAGGTGGACCTGAGAGGGGTGCAGAGCAACCCTCGGGGCCACGGGGCCAAGCTCTGGCTCACCAGCGGGGGCAGGACCCAGTTCCGCGAGGTGGGGGACAACTCGCACTTCTTCCAGCACTACGCTGGGCCAGTGCACTTCGGGCTGGGCAGTGCCACAGTGGTGGAGGAGCTCCGCATTCTCTGGCCCAGTGGCGTGTCTCAGATCCTGACCGACGTGGCAGCCGACCAGCAGATCACGGTGATCGAGGGCTCCACCGGCCCCACTCCGACGGCTACCGCGACCACGACCGCGACGGCCACGCCGACCGGGACTGCCACGGCAACCACCGAGCCGACGGCTACGGCGACGGCGACCGCCACTGCCAGTCCCACCACAGAGCCCACGGTCGCGCCCGAGCTGGGGCTATATGAGCATCTGAACCAGGGCGACGATGGGAGCATCCGGGCGGATGGGGCCATGGTGGTAGGGCAGTCCTTCACTCCTGCTCAGGCTCACACGGTGAGTCTGGTGCGGCTGAAGCTGTACCGTCAGGGCAGTCCGGGGCCGGCCACGGTGGCCATCAGGGCGGCGGGTGGGAATGGCATGCCCACGGGATCGTCACTGTCCAGTGGCACCTTGGACACCTCTGCCATCACCACCAGCACCTTGGGTGAGTGGTATTCGGTGAGCCTGATGCCGGCAGGGCTTGAGGCGGGGGTTGGGTACGTGATCACCGTGGCGGTGCCTGGAGGCGATGCCGCCAATCGGCTGTTTGTGCGGTGGGATCGGAGCGATCCGCCCTACGGTGGGGGCACGGCGTTGTACTCCTGGGATGGGGGTCAAGGCTGGCGGGCGGTGAGTGGCAGTGACATCATGTTCGAGGAGTGGGGCAGTGTTGGGTCGGTGCCGACGGCCACGCCCACGGTGGAGCCCACTGCGACGCCCACGCTGGAGGCGACACCTACATCAACGGAGGAGCCCACGCCGACGCAGACTCCCACGGTGGAGCCCAGTGCGACGGCGACGCTGGAGCCCACGGCCACAGTGGAGCCGACGGTGACTGAGACTCCCACTCCAGAGCCGACCCCCACGGAGACTCCTACCGCGGAACCGACGCCGACGGAGGCACCCACCCTGGAGCCTACGCCGACGGACACGGCCACGCCGGAACCAACGTCTACTCAGATGCCCACAGCCACAGCGATTGCTACTGCCGAGCCCACCGCGACGCCGACAGGCACCCCAGCGCCGGCTGTGCCTGAGACGGGGGAGGTGAGTCCCGACCAGGGCTCGAGCCTGGTGAACGTACCCCTCATCTTTGCCAGCACCTACCGCGACCCCAACGGGTGGCAGGACATCCACTCGGCGTTCTTACTCGTGAACTTGCGGCGGCGCTTCCCTCAGGGGCTCTTCGCCGGGTACTACGTCGGCAACAACACCCTGACCCTGCGCAACGATGCCGGGACGGATTGGGTCGGCTCCTGCACGCCGGGCCAGTCCGCCACCCTATCCAACAGCTACGTGAGCCTCGACTGCGCCGGCAGTAGCGTGGCCGGAGCCGGCGACACCCTCACCGTGACGTGGCGGGTCACGCCACTGGCCCCCTTCTCGAACCAGTACACCACCTACTCCATGAGCCTGCTCGTGCGCGACAAGAGCGGGGCGCAGGACGGCTGGGATGAAGTGGGGAGCTGGACCCTGCTACAGGGGTGATGCACCTGGGAGATGATGCCGGCTAGGGCTCCCCGGGGCCGAAGCGCCGCTTCGGCCCCGGGTCACGGCGAATCCGGGCTCGGCTATCGACCGGACGTCACCAGAGGCAGCATGATCCGGACCGACGGAGCGGGAGTGGGTCCGACTGCCGGCGGCCGAGGCGTGTTTGGGGTAGGGGTGACCGCCGGAGGAGCGTCTGACCGGCCCAGTAGGGCCACGAACTCGGCCAGAGTGGCGGCGTCCTCGGCGGTCTGAGTCACCCAGACCCCATCTATCAGGTCTCGGACAGCGTCGACGCAGGCCATCATCTCTTCGGCCGTCTTGGGCACCCCTTTGGGGCTGGGAGAGAGATCCAGGTAGACTCTAGCCGCGGGGTTGGCCTGCTTGATCTGGGTCATGATGCCGCGGACCTTGTCGCGGTAGTCGTCCAGGGATAGGTTGGCCTGGTAGGCTTTGGCCTGCGGTATGTAGGCGTGAACGTAGGGCGCCATCTGAGCGGCGAAGTTCTCGTTGAAGTAGCGCGAGGGACCGATCACCAGCTTGAGGCCGTGGGCGTCGGCGATCTGGCGCATCAGCTTGACCGCCTCCACCGGGTTCTCCTGCTCCCATATGGGAGTCTGGTCCCAACGCTCCAGATCGTAGCCCAGGTACGCAATCTCGATGCTGAGCCGCGAGAGGGCCTCTTCTACCCCGTCCAGAGTGGGCGTCATCATCATGCGAGTGTGCGCCGGGACGGAGGATAGCTGGGCCTCCACCCGGCTCAGGTCGCCCAGATACATGACTCCCCACAGGTCGCCGACGACGTCGTAGGATACTAGAGAGGTGGTGGTACTGCCGGCCCGCATCCCCAGAGCGAGCACCTCATCAGCGTCTGGCTCCGAGGGCGCCTGGGTGGCCCCAATCGCCGGAGTCAAGACCAGAAGGATGACGACGGCCAGAGACGCCACCGCCAGCCTGACCCTGACGGGTCGTGTATTGGCAGGCATTGATATTCCCCCCAAGAAAGATCCATGCCCGTCCGTACAGCGGCTGCCTCTCACGCGGGAGGTGTGAGGAGGTCGAGGTCGCCGCCGGACTGAACATAAGTATGCAGAGAAGCGCCTGCACTGCCAGACCCAGCAGCGTAAATCTTGCGTAAAGGAAGCGTAAAGAACCGTCTGCGGCCCGGCCCTCGACGCAACGGCGGTGACGCCGATACCACGCCGAGCAGCCCGGACCCTCATGGTCTCTTCGCGAGGGGAAGGGACGACACCGACCCTTGGACCATGTGGGCACCGTCGGTTCCGCGAGAGGATGCGGCCTGCCCGGGATGCCTCCGATGCCGGTCGGCAGTGCTGACGTAAGATGCAGCTCCTGGGTGGGGACTGCATACTGAGGGAGTGGTATGACAGGATGAGAGAAGGCGAACGTAGCGGACAAGAGCAGTACCTGGGGTCTCCCGACAGCAGATCGGCCGGCAGGCGCTACGACCGCTTGGCTTCCATATACGACGCTATCCAACTACTGCCGGAGAGAGGGCTCAGGGCGTGGCGGGAGCACCTCTGGGCCCACGTGAAGGGTCCGAGGGTGTTGGAGGTCGGTGTAGGTACGGGACTGAACATGCCCTACTACCCGCCGGGAGTGGAGGTGGTCGGCATTGACGTAAGTGCGCGGATGCTAGAGAGGGCTCGTCGGCGGGCGGAGGCGTTGGGCCTGGAGGTGCAGCTGTGCTTGATGGATGTGCAGCACCTCAGGTTCCCTGACGACAGCTTCGACAGTGCTGTAGCCACCTGCGTGTTCTGCTCCGTGCCGGACGCCGTCAGGGGGCTACGCGAGGTGGCCCGAGTGGTGAAGCCGAGGGGCAAGGTGTTGTTCCTGGAGCATGTCCGGGCGCGAAACCCGCTGCTAGGCGCGGCCATGGACGTCCTGGATCCACTGGTGAGCCGGGTGGGGCCGCACATCAGCCGACGCACGGTGGAGAACATCCGTCACGCCGGGCTGGAGATAGAGCGGGAGGAGGACCTGGATCGGCTTGGAATCATGAAGCTGGTCATTGCGCGGGTAGCCAGCGGTAGGGGGTCCAGTCCACCCGATGCCCAGGCCCCCCGCCGCTTGCCGGTTGGGAAGGAGGGGTAGGTGGCGCCCATCAGGGTGGTGCTCGCCGATGACCACGCCGTGGTAAGGCGGGGAATACGAGAGTTCCTGGAGACCGAGGCAGGCATCGAGGTGGTGGGTGAGGCCTCGGATGGCCAGGAAGCCCAGGAGATGATCGAGGCTCTTCGGCCCGACGTGGCCGTGCTCGACGTGCGCATGCCCAAGGCCACCGGCATCGAGGTGACCCGCCACATCCGCGAGAAGCGGCTGAACGTGGGCGTGCTCATTCTCACGGCTTACGATGACGATCCGTTCGTGATGGCTGCCTTGCAGGCGGGGGCGAACGGGTATGTCCTGAAGACGGCCGAGGCGGAGGAGATCACCAGGGCCGTGCGCGCCGTGGCTGAGGGCAAGTCGGCCCTGGATTCGGCCATAGCGGCCAAGGTCATCGCTCACGTGACGGGCGGGGCTCGCCCGGCGGACATGGTGGAGCCCCTGAGCGCCAGGGAAGTGGAGGTGCTACAACTGGCTGCGGCCGGGTTCACTAACAGGGCAATCGGTTGCCGATTGGG
Source organism: Anaerolineae bacterium (assembly GCA_013178015.1). Lineage (NCBI taxonomy): Bacteria > Bacillati > Chloroflexota > Anaerolineae > Anaerolineae bacterium. The sequence goes on along the minus strand of JABLXR010000092.1, from coordinate 2,768 downwards.
CATCAGCGACAGGACGGTACAGGGACACCTGGCCAACGTATACGGCAAGCTGCAGGTCTCCAGCCGAACCGAAGCGGTCACCAAGGCGCTCCAGTTGGGCGTCATCCACCTGCCGGAATCAGAAGATTGAGCTCTCCGAGGCTACCGGGGCGGCTGCGCGGGCTACCGGTCCAGATCGTGCTCTGGACCATAGTGCCCGCCACCGTGCTCGCCCTAACGTTCATGCTCACGGGCGTACGCGAGCACCAGCGCTCCATGCGCGCCATGGTGGCAAGCCGAGACCTGGAGGTGGTGCAGGCCCTGGCAGGGCGGCTGTCGGCGGAACTGGAGCGATACTCGGCCATGCTGGGGGCTCTGGCAGCGGCAGCCACGATACCGCCCCGGGACCTGGAAGCACTGGTGGTGGCAGTCGAGAGGGAGCTGCCGGGTCTGGAGTTGGTGGTCATCGGGCCGGCCGGTGAAGTCCTGGCAGGTAGCGCCGCGGCGCTGATCGCCTCGGAGGTTGCCGTTCCGGCGGCAGACGGCCCGACGCTGGCTCCGGCAGGGGACGCCCTTCTGTGGCATCTGGCGGCGCCTGCTGGGGCGGTGGTGCAGGCCCGCTTGCCGGTGACCGAGCTTCCCCTCGATCGGCTGCTTCCGCTGGCTCGCACGGAGCCTGCATCCGGCCTGGTTCTGACCGATGGTGAGAAGATCATATTCGCCCAGGGTGCGCCGGTACCCTCGGTGAGCGCGTTGCCTGGTGTAGTGGAGGCGCTGTCGGGGGTCGCCAGTGTGAGCTTCGTGGCGGGCGCGGAGGGCGGGAGCGTGGTGGCCTCCGCGCCGGTGCAGGGGGTGGGATGGGCCCTGGTGCTTCAGGAACCCTGGCTGCCCCTGGTCGCCTCGCTCCTGCAGTTCGACCGGGTCACGGCTTTCGTGCTCCTCATGGCCGGGGCGACCTCGGTGCTTACCCTGTTCTTCGGGGTCAGGCACATCGTGGTGCCGCTGCGTTCGCTGGCTCGGCGGGCCGGCCGGATCGGCGAGGGCGACTTCGGCGCGGCATCGGAGCCGGTGGGCGGGGTGGAGGAGATCGAGGACCTACGCCGCACCCTGGACGAGATGGCCGGGCGCTTGGGACGCTACCAGACGGCGCTGGAGGACCAGTTGGCGGCCCAGGTGCGGGCCCAGGAGGAGGAACGGGCCCGGCTGGCGCGGGAGCTTCACGACGAGACGGTGCAGAGCTTGATCGCCCTCAGCCAGCAGGCCCAGATGGCCCAGCGACACCTGGCCCGCGACCCGGCATCGGCGGGGAGCCGCCTGCAGACCCTGCGGGACATGGTCTCCGAGACCATCGAGGAGGTGAGGCGCTTCAGCCAGGCCCTTCGCCCTCTCTACCTGGAGGATCTGGGGCTGGCCCCGGCCCTGGAGCTCCTGGCCCATGAGAGCGGGGCCCAGTTTCGCCTGGAGGGCGACCCTCGCCGCCTGGCCCCCGAGCGCGAGCTGGCCCTCTACCGGGTGGCTCAGGAAGCCCTCAACAACGCCCGCCGCCACTCGGGAGCCACCCGGATCGAGGTCGCCCTCGACTTCGTTACGGACGGCGTCAACCTCGTCGTGCGGGACAACGGATCGGGATTCGAGGTGCCGCCGCATCTGAGCCAGCTGGCCCGCCGCGGCCACTTCGGGCTGCTGACCATGCAGGAGAGGGCCCAGCTGGTAGGGGGCGACCTCCAGGTACGGGCCTACCCCGGTGCCGGCACCACTATCACTTTGTCCGTACCCTACGAGCCCCAGTAGCCAGGCTGCGCCATTCGGCCTACCTGCCCCTGAGTCGTTCCGCTCTGCCTCGCCTCTCTCCCACAATGTAGTCTCTGTTCATCTAGCCGCGATCTGCCCGTCCCGAGCCTGATCTCTTGGGCGGGCCGACCCTGGCGCCGATGGTAAGGAGACAACGTATGAAGCTACCCGCAAGATGGTCCGTGGCCTTGGTTGGAGGGATCCTGGCAGTGGCGGTGCTGGCGGCCTTGGTACTGGCATTGCCGGCGCTGGCTCAGGGCCCGGGAGGCGGCCAGTGGGGCGGGCCGGGAATGATGGGAGACTGGGGCGGCCAGAGCGCCTGTCCCCTCTACGGCTTCGGGGGCTGGCTCGGCGGCGGTCCGCTGTCGCCAGCGAACGCGGAGCCGCTTTCTGTGGAGCAGACGGTAGAGGCGGTGGAGGCCTACCTGGTTGGCCTGGGCCGAGATGGCCTGGCCGTCGACGAGGTCATGGTATTCGATAACCACAGCTACGCCCGCGTGGTGGAGACGGACACCGGCATCGGGGCTGTGGAGTTGCTGGTGGACCCGCGGACCTTGCGGGTCTACCCCGAGATGGGCCCGAACATGATGTGGAATCAGAAGTACGGCATGCACGGTGGCATGATGGGCTGGGGCGGGTTCGGACGTTCGACCGATCCCACCAACATGGACGTCACCCCGGAAGAGGCCTTGCAGGCGGCTCAGGCCTACCTGGACCGAAGGTACGGCGGGCGCTACCAGGTGGAGGAGGAGGCCAATCTCTTCTACGGTTACTACACCATAGATATCGTTGAGGGCGGCAGTATCGTTGGCATGTTGAGCGTGAGCGGCTACACCGGAGATGTGTTCGTCCACACCTGGCATGGTGAGTTCGTGACGGCGGAGCACGACCTGGCTGGCCCGCACGAGTGACGCCGCCGAGCCTGTCTCTTCCCCCCAGCCGGGCCTCCGGAGCCCCCATCCAGGGGCCCGGCCCCCTTGCCCGAAGCCCGCAACGAT
>JABLXR010000091.1 GCA_013178015.1 Anaerolineae bacterium | reverse complement strand
GCCAAGGAGGAGGTCACACCTGAGCCGACGCCGGTCGAGACTCCGGTTGAGGTGGCCACACCCACGCCGGAGCCCACAGCTACTGCGCCGGTGGATGTTACCCCAGAGGCCACCATTACCGCCACGCCCGGGATCGCGGTCACCGAGACCCCTAGCGCGACCGAGACCGCTGCCCCCGAGGAGACGGAGACGCCCGAGGTCGGCGAGACTCCGACGGTGGAAGGGACTCCGGCCCCCGGCGAGGCCGTGCCGCTGCAACCGCCATTGATCCCCCACCCGGTGGAAGGGCGCGAGGAGTGCCTGGCCTGTCATGCCGTAGACAGCCCGATCCAGCCGGCGCCTGACAACCACGCTGACTTCACCGACGACCAGTGCCAGACGTGCCACAAGCTCGGTGTGGAGGGCTCGCCTGAACCCGAGGTGCCAGAGAGGGTGACGACGGACCTCTGTCTCTTCTGCCACGGCCCGTACGACGTTCTGCGAAGCGCAACGGAGGACTACCAGGTCTCGGAGCAGGTGACAGCGAACCCGCACCAGTATGTGCCTCACGAGTCCGATAGCCCCAGTGACATCCCGGTCTGCGACCGCTGCCATCGACCTCACGCGTTGCCAGTGACGGAGGAGGTGGAGTTCGAGGACCCCGGCATCCGCTGGTGTTTCGCGGCCTGCCATCATACTGGGACATTGAACCCGTGTAGCGACTGCCACTAGACGCGCCGGCCGCGGCCCTTTGGCCGGAAGTCATGCGCGAGGGAAGAGAGCCCCAGGGAGCCGGCGACACGCCGGCTCCCTACGCTTGTGGGCTGCGGCAGGCGGTAGCGGCGGGAATAGCGCAAGGACCAGGCATCATCGTTACCCCGATGGGCTCACATTCGCTGCGCAAGGTGCTTGACAGCTCGGCGGCATTGGGATACGGTAGCGGTGGCTTGAGGGCAGCGGTTACAGCCAGCCATCTGGCCACAGAGTGAGTAGCGGTCAGCATTACCGCAAGTCGCGCCTGAGGCGCCTGTACTCAGGTGCACTCGGGTCCAGGTTAGTGGAGGAGTTGGTACGATGTCAGACAGGAAGAGGACCTCACGTAGGCGGTTCATCGCGGGTACGGCCGTGGCCGGGGCGGGGGCCCTGGCGACGGTCACCAGCCGAGCAGCGGCCCAGACTCCCACACCAACCGCAGAAGCCACGGGCACGCCGGGGCAGCAGTATGATGTGGTGGTGGCCGGATCCGGCCTGGGCGGGCTGGCGGCGGCCTTGGCAGCCGCCCAGGAAGGGGCCAGTGTGCTCTTGATCGAGGCATCTCAGGAGACCGGCGGCACGGCCCTGTTCTCGGGTGGTGCCATCCACGTCTGGGGGGCGGAAACGTTCGAGGACTTGCAGAGACGGGTGCCGCTGCTCGATCCCAAGCTTGGGCGGGTGCTGATGGAGAACTACTCTGACACTCTGGAGTGGCTTCGTGCCACCGATGTCGAGTGGCCGGAGATGAGCCCGGCTCTCACTATAGCGCTGGGCGAGAACTCGCTGAGCATCGGGGATACGTACGAGCAGAAGCGTGAGACGATTGACCAGTGGGTTCAGGCGATCGAGGCGGCTGGCGGCGAAGTCCTCACTGGCATGCGAGCGGTCTCGCTCATCCAGGACGACGACCGTCGGGTGACGGGGCTGCGCGTGGCCGACGCCAGTGATGAGTACAGTGACATCATGGCCGGTATGGCCGTGATCCTAGCGACGGGTGCTTTCCCCGCCAACCCCGAGATGATGGTGAAGTACTACGGCCCCTTTGCAGACCTGGCGGTCATCCGGGCGGTGCCTTACAACAAGGGCGACGCCATGCTCATGGGCGAGGAGATCGGTGCCCGAATGAGCCGGGCAATCGCCACCTATTACGGTCACCTGCAGGCCTGGCCACCGATAGTTCCTCAGGATGAGGAGAGCTATGAGCAGTTCGATAAGCAACTCCTCAGGGAGCTGATGGGAGCGGTGCAGGGCTACGAGCCCAGCAGCGTGCTGGTGAACATGCACGGGCGGCGCTTCGTGGACGAGTCGCTCGGAGATGACATCGCCAACCAGGAGCTGATCTTCCAACCCCTGGCGCGGGGGTTCATGATCGTGGACTCCGCCATGGCTGTTTCCACCGCGAACCTAGAGTTGCTGGAGGAGAACGGCGGCGTAGTGCTCGCGGCAGACAGCCTGGATGAGCTGGTCCAGATGATTGCTGAGTACGGAATCGACTCGACTACTCTGATGAGCACTCTGGACGAGTACAACCAGGCCATCGAGGAAGGCACGGCGAGCGAGCTGTCGCCGGCCCGTTCCGGCAACCTGCAGGGACTGCTCCAGCCGCCCTTCTACGCCGTTCAGGTAGCGCCAGGCGTGAGCGCCAGCTACGGTGGGCTCATGATCAACGAGAACGGCCAGGTGCTGGGCCGGAACATGCACCCGATCCCTGGCCTGTACGCGGCGCCGCACGCTGCCGGCGGCATCTTCTACCGCGACTACGGTGGGTCGCTCGCCCTATGTACCGTGTTTGGCCGGATCGCTGGCATGAGCGCGGCCAGGGAAGGGAGCGCTGCTGCGATGGCGAAGGCGGTTGGCGGCCTCTAGACCGCCGGGCACGACGTCTGACCGACATTGAGTCTGACGGCAGTCACATCAGAGGAAAGGGGGCCTGAGAGCTGGGCCCCCTTTCGGTTTCCTCGAATGGGCTCGGCCTAGGGCCCGGTGATGATCTCCTGGCCACCCATGAAGGGGCGCAGCACTTCGGGGACGACGATGCTGCCGTCTGCCTGCTGGTAGTTCTCCATCACGGCGATGACGGTGCGGGGCAAGGCGAGACCGGAGCCGTTGAGGGTGTGGACGAACTGGGGACGCGCCCCTTCCTCGGGGCGGTAGCGGATGCCGGCCCGCCGGGCCTGGAAGTCCTTGAAGTTGCTGCAGCTTGATACCTCCAGCCACTCCTGGGAGCCCGGCGCCCACATCTCCACGTCGAACTTGGCGGCGGCGGTGAAGCTTAGGTCGCCGGTGCACATCTGTATGATGCGGTAGGGGATCTCGAGCAGCTCGGCCACTTCTTCGGCGTTGCGGATGAGCGAGTCTAGCTCGGCCGCCGATTCCTCTGGAGCGCAGAACTTCACCATTTCCACCTTGTCGAACTGATGACCTCGCTTGAGGCCACGGGTCTCCCGGCCGGCTGACATCTTCTCTCGCCGGAAGCAGGCGGAGTACGCCACCAGGTGAATGGGCAGTCTTCCTGGCTCCAGGATCTCGTCCCGGTAGAGGTTGGTGACCGGCACCTCGGCGGTGGGTATCATCCAGAGGTCCTCTTCGTGGTCCTTATAGAGGTTCTCGCCGAACTTGGGGAGCTGGCCAGTGCCTACGAGGCAGTCGCCTCGGACCAAGTACGGGGGATAGACCTCGGTGTAGCCGTGGCGTCGGACGTGAAGGTCGAGCATCCAGGAGATGAGCGCTCGCTGCAGCCGGGCTCCGGCGCCCACGAGCACATAGAACCGGGTGCCAGAGATCTTGACTCCCCGCTCGAAGTCAATGATGCCCAGCTGAAGACCTAGCTCCCAGTGAGGCTTGGGCTCGAAGTCGAACTGGCGCGGCTTGCCCCAGGTGCGCACCACCACGTTCTCCGACTCATCCTTGCCTACGGGCACTGATTCGTCAGGCATGTTGGGCACCTCCAGCATCAAGCGGTGGAGGCGCTCCTCGGTCTGGGACAGTTCAGACTCATGTAGCTCGATTTCGGCGTTGATCCCACGCACGCGTTCGACGAGGGGCTGCCGTGCCTCCTGGTCGCGGGTGCGTCCGATCTCGCGGGAGAGGGAGTTGCGCTGGGAGCGCAGCTCGTCTACCTGGGCGACGAGGGCGCGGCGGCGCTCATCGAGCTCGAGTATCTCGTCAATGGGGGCCTCCGTATTGAGCTTCTTCAGCTCTCCCTTTACATAATCCGGACGTTCGCGAATCAGGTTGATGTCCAGCACTTCTCCGCCTCCTGGTTAAGCACAGACGCCCCTGTCCTGCCAGGACGAGGGGCGACTCGTGGTGCCACCTGACTTCGCCGGCCTTGGGCGGCCGGCCTCATTCGTGCCCTGGTAACGGGGGGCCCGGCGCGCCTTACTCGCCTTCGAGGCTTTCTGCGCGCGGCTCGGGAGGGGATCCGGCGAGGCCTGCGCCGCCTTGCACCACTCGGCGGCTCTCTGGGGCAGGGGACGGGCCGGTTGTCTCCGTCACAGCCTGTCTCGATGTGGAGGGATTATACTAGGGGCAGGGCGTCGGCGCCAGCGCGTAAGGGCTCACGATCGGAGGGATGGGTGCGTGCAGGTGGCCGTGGCCTGGGGTAGACCGGCGTGGGCGGCTTCTACACAGGCCCTGAGAGCCCGCTGTTCCGCCGGCCGCAAGGGCAAGGCGGTGTGGTTCGACTCCCCCCTTGAGGAGTGAGCGCCTCAAGGCACGCTGGGCAGGCGGAGGCATGGCGCGCGTGGACGCGCACTCCCCCAGGGATGGTGCTCTGTCGCAGGTCCGGCGTATGGGTGGCCGCTTGCTGGCAGGCGCGATCACGGCCGCTAGGTGCTGGTTCGCCCGAATTGACCGTCGAAAACGGGCTGGGTATAATGGGAGTGTAGCTTGCCCTCGTGGTGGAATGGCATACACAGCAGGTTGAGGGCCTGTGCCCGTCTAGGGCGTGCTGGTTCGAATCCAGTCGAGGGCACCAATGGCGGGTTGCTGGCCGGGGCCGGCGGGCGGCAGTTGAGCCGTCCCGGGCTCCGGCGTCTCCGTTCTCGGGCCCAGGAACGCGAGCCTCTCCGAGTAGATTGCCGCTCTAGCGTCACCTCCGCTTTCTGGTGTCAGCGTACCGGCGTGCGCCGTTCCTGACTGCGGTGACCTCGGGGCAGCAGGACACGGAGCATCTCGCCAGTTTCGCTCCCGTGAGCGTATCATACTGCCGTCGAGCCAGCCCCGGCGCTGCCGGGGCGTTCGGGCGAGGAGGCAGGAGATGGGGAACAGTGTCGGCGAAGCACGGCGCCAAGCGGAGTCGCCGGACGTGGCTCAGGCTCGGCTGGAATCGGTGCGCATAGCGGCCCTGGCGACGGCCGTGGCAAGCCTGTGCGGCCGCTGGGTGGCCATGGCCCAGCGCTTCCCAGACGGGGGGCTCCTGCTGGGGCTGACGGCGCTACTCCTGGTCTCTCTCCTGGCCTACTCCCTGGCGTCGCAGCGCCCCACTGCTGCCGCGTTGATCCTGGCAGTGGCCATGAGCGGCTTCGCCTTCCTCCTGGCACGGGTGTTTGCCGAGCCTTTGGCCGCCTGCCTGCTCGCTTTCCCCGCTATTCTCCTCGGCGGCCTGTTCGGTCCGCTGGCCCTGATCCTAGCGGCGCCGCTGTCGGCCGCGGTGACTCTGATGGCCGTCGCCGGTACCCCCGGCGGTGGGCTCGCGGCTCTGAGCGTGTTCGCTTCGATCGTCGCTACCTGGGTCGTCATGCTACCGCTCCACCAGCGGCTCGGTTGGGCGTGGCGCACCAGCGTCCAGTCCATCCAGTTGACGGAGCAGCTGAGGCACCAGAAAGCCAAGCTTGGCATCACGGTCAAAGCTCTGGAGCTCAGCAACCACCTGCTCCAGCGCACCAACTACGAGCTTACGGTCGCCGAGCAGGAGGCGAATGAAGCCAGGGCGAGCAAGGAGCAGTTCGCCGCCACCATCAGCCACGAGTTGCGGGCTCCTCTCAACATAATACTGGGTTTCGCCGACATCATGCACCACTCGCCGGAGGTCTACGGCGACGTCGCCTGGACCCCCACTCTGCGCCGAGATGTGGCTGAGATTCACCGCAATGCTAGGTACCTGGCCGACTTCACCAATGACATCGTGGATCTGGCGGCCAGCGAGAAGCCGCGCCTGTCGCTGCGTTGCGAGATAACCGACCTGGGCGAGTTGGTCGAGGAGGTGATGCCGCTCGCTCGGGCGCTGTTGCATGACAAGGCTGTAACGCTGAACACATCCGTCCCCCCGAACCTACCCCGTCTGCTTCTGGACCGCATGCGGATCCGACAGGTGCTGCTCAATCTGCTCACGAACGCGATCCGATTCACTGACTCTGGGGAGATAACGGTGCGGCTCGGGCAGCCGCAGCCGGCTGAGGTGGAGATCCTGGTTCGGGATACTGGTCCGGGGATACCGCCGGAGGAGTTGCAGGCCGTCTTCCGGGAGTTCTATCAGTCTGACAGCCATGCCGGTCTGAAAGGGCAGGGCAAGGGGTTGGGGTTGGCCATCGCCAAGCACTTGGTTCAGTTGCATGGCGGGCGCATCTGGGCCGAGAGCCAGCCAGGGCACGGCGCCACCTTCCACGTCACCCTGCCGGTGGTGGCCAGGGGGCTCTCGCGCTCGGTACGCACCCCTCTACCGGCCGGCCAGCGCCCCCACGGCCGCGGGGCGGTGGTTGTTGCCACCGAGGGTCGGGCGGTCCGGTCACCCGATGTGCTCTCGGAGGGCTGGCAAGTGGTCCAGGCCGCGTCGGAGGAGGAGCTGGCGCTGCGGGTGGATGAGATGCACCCGGACGTGCTGGTGCTTGAGGGCCCCGACTCAGGCGAAGGCCGGGCGATCGCGCGGGCCTTTCCCTCCATTCCGGTGCTAGCCTGGGAGTACGGCGGCGACGGAGAGGTACTGAAGCAGGCATCGTTTCGCGAGGTACTGCACAAGCCCGTCACGGCCCCACAGTTGCTCGAGGCCCTGGCCCGAGCGCTACCGGAGGCGCACGGCCGTGTGCTCCTGATTGACGACGATCGGGCCTTTGTGCAACTCGTCCTTCGTATGCTGCGGGCCCACGAAGCACCTTACCAGGTGCGTTGCGCCTACACTGGCGCTGGCGGACTCGAGCGCGCTCGGGAGCAGGCTCCGGACGTCGTGCTCCTGGACCTGCGCCTGCCCGACGCCGACGGCCTGGATGTTGCCCGCGAGCTGCGGAAGATCGCGGGCTTGGCCGAGACGCCGATCATCCTGGTCACGGCGGCTCTTCCGCCGAGTGACCGGGCAGCGGCGGCCCTTCACGTGTACAAGGGCGATGGGCTCTCATCCCAGGAGATAGCCCAGTTGATGGACGGAGTGCTGCAAGTTCTGCACGCCGACTACGTGCACGGCGTGAGGCAGCGTTCCAGCTGATGGAGGAGCTCGGTCTGGCTGATCGGCTTGCGCAGGCAGGCGGTGGCTCCCAGTGACCGGGCCAGGGGAGTGTCGTCGAAGATAGAGCACACCAGCACCGGCACCGTGGCCGTCTCGGCCTGGGCCCTGAGGGCACGGAGGACACTCCAACCATCGAACCGTGGCATCATGATGTCCAGCATTATCACGTCGGGGCGCACGTGCTTGGCCACATCGGCGGCAATGCGTGCGTCCTCCACGCCTGTCAGCGCCCACTCGGGTGAGTGCGCCAGATACCGCCGATAGAGCTGCATGGCTCCGGGGTTGTCGTCAATGACGAGGAGCTTGCGCGGGCTCGCCGCCATGACTCCAAAGGCTAACCTCCCGGTGCCCGCGGGCCCCGCGGTGAACTCACAGGCCACGTTCTGGGCCCTGGCCACTCGTGCAAGGACCGCCAGGTCAGCGGGTTCGGCCTGGGCGGCGCACAGGGGGAAGGTGACCGAGACCTCCAGCTTCTCCCCCTGTGGGGCGGCGGACACGCTGACGGCACCGCCCTGGCCCAGCTGGATGGCCATGCTCACGGCCTGAGTGAGAATCTGTCCCAATGTTCCCGGATCGGCAACCACACGGGGCAAGCCCTCCGCCCCAGCCAGGCGTACCGACGTACCTAAGGCGGCCGCCAGACCGGCGGTGTTCGCCACGGCTCGCCGCAGCAGTTCCGCTATGTCCAGGCCCGCCTGGCTGAGAGCGAGCGAGCCCAGCTCGGCGGTCAGTGCCTCTTCCGCTGGTGTACCGGCGGAAGTGGCCGCTTCCGCGGTCACCGGCATGGCTGCCAGAATCCCGGCCAGCTCCTCCCGGGCCCGCTGGAGGTCACGATAGATCTGTCGCTCGGTGATGCCGATCTCATCGGCGATGTCGGTGATGGTGTTGCCCTCCACGTAACGGAGGTGCAGGACGTCGTAGGCGCGGTTGCGGATGGAGCCGAAGATGTAGCCGTCAGCCGGCTGCAGGGATGCAATGGCATCCAGGAGAAGGCGGCGCAGTTGACGT
>JABLXR010000090.1 GCA_013178015.1 Anaerolineae bacterium | reverse complement strand
GAGCGCCGCCACCGCATCGGCCAGGTCAGGGGCGTACGTGGGGCTGCTAACCTCGTCTGTCACCACCGCGAGCTCGTCCCGCTCGCGGGCCAGGCTGAGCATCTTGGCGGGGAAGTTGTTCCCCCCTGGGCTGAAAAGCCAGGCCAGGCGCACGATGTAGTACCGCGAGAGGAGCGATCGGACGTACACCTCCCCCATCAGCTTGGACTGCCCGTAGGCGTTGATGGGATTGGGCACGTCCGTCTCCAGGTAGGGACGGCCGGCCCGGCCGTCGAACACCTCATTGGTGCTTATGTAGATGAGAGGGCAGTCCGACCGCAGGCACGCCAGGGCTATGTTCTGGGTGCCCAGGCCATTCACCCGCAGGGCCAGCTGGGGATCGCGGGCGCAGCCGTCCACGTCGGTGTAGGCGGCGCCATGAACCACCAGGTCAGGGTGGAAAGCGGCGATGGCGTCCACGACGCCGGGGTAGGATGTGATATCGTGCTCGGGCACATCCACCCCCAGAATGTCGTGCCCGCCGAACACGCGCAGCAACTCCCGGCCCAACTGGCCCTTGTGGCCGGTGATCACAACCCGCATCGCCCCTCCATCCAGGTGTATTGTGAGCAGCGGGTGGGCTATCGAGGTGCGTCCCAGAGCACTGCCTGGCCCCGTCAGGAACGTGGGCCCCCGAGCTCACGCTCTCCCCCCGTTGCCCAGTATTCAGGGCCCGCTAGAGCGGCTCGAACATGTCCTTCTCGACGCCGCACTCGGGACACACCCAGTCGTCCGGAAGGTCCTCGAAGGCGACATTGTCGTTCTCGGCCGGATCGTAGACGTAACCGCACACGGTACAGACCCACTTCTGCATAGCTGCCACTCCTGAAAACGGTGTCCGTCACCGGCGGGCAATGCCCGCAGGCGAGCCCGGAATCTAGCATAGCAGGCAGGTCGAGTCAACGGCGGCTCCAGGTGCCTGGCGCGACTGGGGCAATCCCACCGGACGGCTGCCGAGGGCATCCACTGCCGGGCCGCAGGCCCTCGGCGGGCACCCCTTCCGCGAGTTCACGGCATGCTCCCGCCGCCCGCCACAACTCCGCCGCGATTGACACTCATGCCGCATTGCCCTACAATGAAGGCACATCTGGGCGATACTGCGATGGGCGGGCGCCGAACCGGTTAGTTCGGCGCGCCGTTTTGTGAGGGCGCGTTTCTGAGTTCCCACCGATAGCCGCATAGCGAGGAGGCATAATGGCCGCCTACGGAAGCGAACAACTCCGTAATGTAGTCCTGCTAGGTCACGGCAGCGCCGGCAAGACATCCCTGGTCGAAGCCATGGCGTTCAATGCGGGTGTCACCAACCGGCTTGGCCGGGTCGAGGAGGGCACTGCCATAGCCGACTTCGATGAGGAAGAAGTCAGGCGCCATATCTCAGTTAGCGTGGCCGTTGTGCCTTGCCCGTGGAAGGACGTCAAGATCAACGTTCTGGATACGCCGGGCTACCTGGAGTTCATCGGGGAGGTGTTGAGCGGGCTGCGCGTCGCTGAAGCGGCCCTTCTGGTGCTCGATGCCGCTGCCGGAGTGGAAGTGGGCACTGAGCTGCTCTGGCGATACGCCGACGAGCGGTCAGTTCCCCGTCTAGTCGTGATCAACAAGATGGACCGCGAGAATGCCTCGTTCCAGTCCTCCCTCGACTCTCTGTCTAATGCCTTCGACGCCCGGTTCATCCCCGTTCACCTCCCCATCGGGCAGGAGTCCTCTTTCAGTGGCGTAGTTGACCTGCTGGAGATGAAGGCCATCATCGGCCCGGAGGGCAAGGTCGAGGACATTCCCTCCGACATGAGAGACGCCGTGGAAGAGGCCCGACTGCAGGTGGTGGAGGCTGCCGCCGAGGGCGATGACGAGTTGCTCATGAAGTACCTGGAGGGCGAGGAACTCACCACGAAGGAGATCGTGCGAGGGCTTCGGCAAGCAGTCCGCAGCGGCTCCGCCATCCCCGTGGTGGCCGCAGCGGCCACCGCCAACCTGGCGGTCCGCCCCCTGCTCGATGCCATCCGAGACCTGCTACCCTCTCCGGTGGAGTCCGGGCCCTACAAGGCTACCAATCCCGCTACGGGCGACACCGTCGAGCTAGAGTCCGACCCTGCCGGCCCTCTGGCAGCCTTCGTGTTCAAGACTACCGCTGACCCTTACGTGGGCAAGCTCACCTACCTCCGGGTCTACTCTGGCACGCTGGTGTCTGATAGCCGGCCCATCAACTCCAGGACGGGACAGGAAGAGCGAGTGGGCCAGCTCTTCTTCGTCACCGGGCGCGAGCAGAGCCCGACTGAGCAGCTGATCGCGGGCGATATCGGCTCGGTGTCGAAGCTGGCCGAGATTCACACCGGCGACACTCTGTGCGACCGCGGCACACCATTGGCGCTGCCCTCGCTGGAGCGACCCAATCCCGTCTACTCGGTGGCCGTGAACGCCAAGTCCCAGGCGGACTTCGACAAGATGAGTAGCTCCATGAGCCGCTTGGTCGAGGAGGACCCCACGCTACGGCTAGAGCGCGAGCCCAGCACCGGGGAGCTGATCCTCTCGGGGATGGGCGAGGCCCACCTGGACGTGGCCATTCGGCGGCTGCGCCAGAAGTTCGGGGTAGAGGTCATCACCAGCACGCCGCGAGTGCCCTATCGCGAGACTATCACCAAGACGGCCCAGGCCCAAGGACGCTTCAAGAGGCAGACCGGCGGACGGGGTCAGTTCGGAGATGTCTGGCTGCGCCTCGAGCCAATGGAGCGGGGAAGTGGCTTCCAGTTCGCCGACGAGATCTTCGGCGGGGCGGTGCCACGGAACTTCATCCCTGCGGTAGAGAAAGGCGTCGTTGAGGCCATGCAGGAGGGTATCCTGGCCGGATACCCGGTGGTGGACGTCAAAGTTGCCCTTTACGATGGGTCCTACCACCCGGTGGACTCATCGGACATGGCCTTCAAGCTCGCCGCCAGCCTGGGGTTCCGCAAGGCCGCCGAGAATGCCGGTCCCATTCTGCTGGAGCCCATAGTGCGTGCGGTCATCACCGTGCCCGAGCAGTTCATGGGCGACGTGCTGGGGGACCTCAACAGCAAGCGTGGTAGGGTGTTAGGCATGGAACAGGAGCGCGGCCTGAGCGTGGTGACGGCGCTGGTGCCTTTGGCGGAGATGCGGCGCTACGCCACCGACCTGCGAGCTATGACTCAGGGCAGGGGCGTGTTCACCATGGAGTTCTCGCACTACGATCCCGTTCCCTCACACGTGGCAGAGCAGGTGATCGCCGAGGCCAAGCGAGAGAAGGAAGCTGAAGCCGGTTAGCCTCAGCCGGCCCTACCGTTCGCTCAGTGGCGCACCGGGAGAGGCGGCTCTCCCGGTGCTCTCGTATGAGCCCCGTGCCGACAGCGCCCGCATCTTTACGCAATAATCACGGGCGCGGGCCTGAAGTGCGAGCCCGAATCACACGATAATGAGGGGAGTTGACTCCGCCCTTCCCCTTGCTGGCGGGGCGGGCAGTGGGCTAGCCCTCACCCTGAGGGCCACTCCAACACACAGCTGAGACCCGTCGGAGGGAGCAATTGCCCGGCGAACGCATCATGGTGGTCGAGGATACCGCCAGCGTGGCCAAGCTCGTGGCCACCCATCTCGAGACCGCCGGATACCGACCCACCGTGGCCTCCTCCGGCCAGCAGGCGCTCGACCTCACCTCCCACACGCTCCCTGATCTGTTCGTCATCGATGTTATGATGCCCGGCCTGGACGGGTTCGAGCTCACCCGCCGTCTCCGCGCCGACCCCCGAACCGCCGGGATTCCGATAGTCATCCTCACCGCCCGGAACACCGTCGAGGACAAGATCAAAGGCTTCGAGGCCGGGGCGGACGACTACGTGGTGAAGCCCTTTGAGGCACCCGAGCTGCTAGCTCGCATCCGCGCCCTGCTGGCCCGCGCCCGGCCTACATCGGGCTTCCAGGGCGAGGAACGCCAGGGCACCGTGCTAGCAGTCTTCGGTTTGCGGGGCGGCTCAGGCAAGTCCTCGTTGGCCGCCAACCTCGCTGCCGCGCTTGCAGCCGCGTCCGGCGAACACACCGTAGCAGCCTGCGACCTAGCGCTGGAATCCGGACACCTGGCTCTCATGCTGGACGCGCGTCCCGTGCACACCATAGACCAACTGGTCACCCGGTACGGCTCCTCGTTCGAGCCCGACGTCCTACTCGCCCACCTAACCGACACCCGGCTGGGCGTACGCGTCCTGGCCGCTCCCCTGTCGCCCGCTTCGGCTCCGCTGGTCACTGCCGAAGGGACACGGGCCGTTCTAGAACACTTGCGGCGCTCCTTCGCGTTCGTGATTCTGGACCTCTCTCCCGGGTTCGCCGACCCGAACCTGGCCGCCTTCGAGCTCTGCGATGCTGTCCTGGTGCTGACCACACCGGAGATGGCCGGCGTCAAGGCGGCAGCGTCAGCCTTTGAGACGCTGGAGTCTCTCGGATTTCCAGCCGACGGCCTGGCGTTGGTGGTGAGCCAGGTGTTCGCGGCCAGACCTCTGGCCAACGAGGACATCGCCGCCGCGGTGGGCCGCAGGATCGAGCTCACCATTCCATACGAAGGCCGGGCCTTCGTTGACGCCATCAACCGGGGCGTGCCTGTGGTGGTCTCGGCGCCCCGCACCCCGGCAGCCAGGGCCATAGCCGCCTTCGCCGACAGTCTGCTCCGTCGGGCGCGGCCAGTCCATCCGTCCCAGAACGTCGCACGAGCCGTCTAGAGCAGTCTCGTCGCCAATCAGGAGACCCGCTAGGGATGCCCGAACCGCGAAGGATCCCGACCGTCGAAAGCAACGACCAGCCCCCTGCAGGGGCTAGTGGGGCCCATGTCGAGGACCTGCTGGCCGAGGCGGCTCTGGTGCTCCGCGAGGCCAAGGAGCAGGGCGACGCCGTATACGAGACCGCCGAAGCAGAGCCTGTAGGGCAACTTCTGCGTTCCGTCCACTCCTACAAGAGCCTGATGGCGTTCGCCGGGCGCCGACCCCAGGCTGAGTTCGCCGAAGAGCTAGAGCGCTATTTGAGGGCAATTTGGCAGGAGCGCATTTCACTAGACCGGGAGGCTCAGGTGCTGACGCGCCGTGGCCTCTCCGTTCTGCAGGCCCTGCATCAGGGAGCGACAGAGGACCTCTCCCAGTCCGCAAGGGAGATCGCCCACCAGATGCGCGCTCAGGTGGAGGCCGCCCCTGCCGCCCTCGCGCCGGTGCTGGCTGGTCCCTCGACCCGACGCCGGCGGCAGGAGCCCGATCGTCTTCCCAGTAGAAGGCTCGAGCCCACTGCCCAGCTGGCGCCAGCCGAGCTCGCAGAAGTGGCGCAGATCGGCAACAACCTGAACCGTCTCCTGCATCGCTTACGGGACCTGCTGCCTCCTGGTGACGAGCGGCTTGATGCTTTGGTCTCGGCTTTGCTGATCTCCGGAGAGAAGCTGACCCACGCCCTGCACCGCCACCGTTTCGCCAGCCTGAGGGCGTTCCTGCTGCCCACCGTCGGAGCGGTTCGGGAGATGGCAGCCAGCCAGGGCAAGCTGGCCCGGGTGCGGCTGGAAGTCGACAACGTCGAGGTCGACAAGCCCCTGCTTCAGGTCCTCCGCCCCGGGCTCTTGCACCTCCTGCGCAACGCCGTAGCTCATGGGATCGAGTCGCCAGAGGCGCGAGTGGCAGCAGGCAAGCCAGAAGAGGGCTGCATAACCATCGCTGCCACGGTGCGGGACGGCTGGCTACACCTGACGGTGAAGGACGACGGCTCGGGCTTCGACGTCAACGCTCTCCGCTCGACCGCCATATCCTCCGGGGCACTTAGCCCTGAAAGGGCTGCCTGCATTTCCGACACCGAAGCAGCCCTCCTGGCCCTCATCCCCGGCCTGTCCACCAGGACCGAGCCTGACGGTCTTTCGGGCAACGGGGTGGGCCTGACGGTAGTGGCCGAGGACGTGAGCGCCCTGGGTGGCACGGTCGGCCTCGACTCGCGCCCTGGCCAGTATAGCGCCATTCACCTGTCCGTTCCTCTACCATCAGCAGCCACCGGCCCCGCCACCCGCATCGCTTGAGCAACGCTCCCCCGTTCGGTTGCAGGCTCCTCGGTTTGCGGGTATGCTGATAGGTGTCAGCATGGCCCAGCGACCCGGGCTCAGAGCGGGGTCGCGTGTGGGTGCCGGTACGGTACCCCAGGAGTGGAGATGGACGAACCGCCCTCTAGTTGGCGGGCGAAGCGTAGACTGATAGGGGCGCTTTCCTCCAACCAATCGGGTGCGAACTCCAGGGCCTCGTACGACCTGCTCCTGAGTGGTCCCTCACAAGAGACACGGCATTCGAGTGGCCGCGCCCTCGAAGCGGTTGGCCTACGCGCCCGCGCGACCTGGCGCCGGGTGGCGCGCGCTTCGCCCCAGCACAGCCTGTCTCCTCGCCTCGGCCCCGCTAACGTAGCAGCTCGGGATCGGGGGCACGGATTCCCACCAGCACGGCCGCTCAGGTCCTTGGCTGCGCCCAGACTGCGAGAGCAAGGCCTGATAGCATTCCGGGTACACCCTGCTCCGACGTGTGCGCGCACCTACCCCCGCCCTGCCTCCGTGCGCTTACCGCGCCTGGCGGCACTCACTTTTCAAAGGGGATTGGGCATCGCCAACATGCGGGCCTGCCCCGTACGAGCGTTGCCTGAATCCGCTCGTCCTGCCGATCCTGAGCTCGCACCTACCAATGAACGGAAGAGACGCGAATGGGAGCCATAAGGCGGTTAGTGCTCGACACGCTCAAGCCGCACGTGCCCAACATCGTGGAAATGGCCGTGCAACTGAGCGACCTGCCCGGCGTCGAAGCGGTGAACATCTCCATCTACGAGATGGACCTCCAGGTCGAGAACGCCAAGATCACCATCGAAGGCGCCTCGATAGACTTTCAGCAGGTCGTACAGCGGATCCGCGACGACGGGGCCACCATCCACTCGATAGACGAAGTGGTCGCCGGCCGTTCTATCATTGACGACGCGTCCACGCCCCAAGATCCTTACCAGGGTTAGCTGCAACGGGCGCAACATAGGGGAGTATGAGTCCACTCAGACGTTTGTCCCTTCGGGTCGAGCAGGTCCGTGAGCTAAGCGCTCTTGCCGACGTAGGCGAGATAGCCCGTCGCTACTTCGCCATGAACGCGTTTGACGGGGTCCTCACTATCATCGGCGTACTGGTGGGCAGCTACACCGCCGGTATCGCTGACGCTCGCATCGTCCTGACCACCGGGTTCGCCACTTCACTGGCCATGGGCGTCTCCGGTCTCTGGGGCGCTGCCCTCACGGAGTCAGCGGAGAGGAAGCGCTCTCTCAACGAGCTGGAGCAAGCCACCCTCTGTGACCTGGGCGACACCCGGCTGGCACGGGCGGGCCGGGTGGCTGTTGTCATCGTCACCCTGGCGGACGCTCTGGCACCAGTCGCGGCATCCGCCCTAGTGCTGATGCCCTTGCTGCTGGCGCCGGCCCTGGGCGGCATTCGTGCCTCCTACTTCGCTGCCCTCGGCGTGGGGCTCGGCACTCTCTTCGGCCTGGGCATGTTCCTGGGCCGCATCTCGCGCAGCAACCTCGCTCTCTCGGGGTTGAAGACGGTGTCCGCGGGGCTGGTCAGCATACTGGTGGGACTGGCTCTGCACCCCGCGGCGGGATAGACTGACTCGGTAGCCGTCACCAGAAGGAGAACCCCATGCAGCTCGCTTCGGGACGATTGGGCAGAGCCCGTACGATCCTATTCTGCGCCGCCCTAAGTACCGCGCTGGTGCTGGCCTGTGGAGTCTTGCCCGGCCCCACGGCGGAGGTAGCCCCTTCGGCGGCGCCTCCGGCGGAACCAGGACCGGCTGCCGCACCGACTGCTACCCCTGTCGCTGCGGCTACCGATACCCCCGCCCCCGCTCCCACCGCAGCCCCACCGGAGCCGGGACCGGCCCCTGACTTCGAGGCCCTCGGTCAAGCCGCAGCGGATTACGCCACCGCCAGCCGCGGCGATCCGGCCGCGCTCGCCCAGGCGCTGGAAGCCTGGGGAATGGCGCCGCCTAAGGAGACATCCCTCGCCGCCCTGTCGGCCGACGGCAATGTGGTCGCCGCCGACCTGACGGGAGACGGCACAGAGGAACTGGTGGCGGTGGCCATGAACCCCCAGCCTCAGATGATCATGGGCGAGGGCACGCTGCTCATCCTGGCGACCGAAGGC
>JABLXR010000089.1 GCA_013178015.1 Anaerolineae bacterium | reverse complement strand
CATAGCCCCGCTCGGTGTGCAGCCTCCCGAAGTGCTCCTTCATCTGCGCCCCCCGGCTCTGGCCGATGAAGCGCATCCGCTCCGCCAACTCATCGTCGTCCGTGACCACACACCCGCCCGTGTCCGAGCCCAGGGTCTTCTCCGGGTCGAAGCTGAAACCCCCCGCCCGAGAGAGCGTCCCCGCCAGCCTGCCCTTGTAGCGGCCCATCACCGCCTGGCAGGCATCCTCGTACACGAACAGGCCGTGCCGGGCCGCCAACTGGTTGATGGGGTCCATGTCGCATATGAGCCCGGTCTTGTGCACGCACAGGATGGCCCGGGTGCGCTCGGTGATCAGGGGCTCGATGGTACGGGCGCTCAGGTTGGGGCTGCCCGGCTCGGTGTCGGCAAAGACGGGGATGTAGTTCTCGGCGCACAGCCCCTGGATGGTGCCGTAGTCGGTGATGGGACTAACGATGATCTCGTCCCCCGGCTCGAAGTCCAGGGCCGCCGCCAGGATGGCCAGGGCCGGGGTGCAGCCGGGGGTGCCGATGCAGTGCTTCACCCCTAGCTTCTGGGCGAAGGCCCTCTCGAAGCGCCCCATCATGTCCACCGTCAGCCCCGAGTCCACTACCTCCTGGAGGTACTTCAGGCAGTTGGGGCCCATCTCTCGGGGGAAGGGCGTGGGGAGCTTGCCCCGCTCCCCCAGGTGGGCCGCCGCCCCGTAGCGGGCGCGCTCTCTAGGTGCCGTGTGCTCGCTCATGTGTGCCCCTCCGCGTCAGCGGCCGCCACCAAGGGCGGACGGCAGATGACCCATCTTATCGTAGCGGCCGTAGCGACGTGCAGCCTTCACTGCTGCCTTGACGTTGTCGACCGGCGTGCCTGTGCGAATCGTGTTCGTGACATCGAGGACGTACCCACCGCCCGGACCGCCATCGGCGATCAACTGCCTCACGGCGGCATCTACCGATTCGGGCGTGCCTTCCATCAGCCCGTGGATCATGTCCAGCCCGCCCATGAGCGCTGCCTGGCCGCCTATGGCCCGTCTGTACTCGCTCATTGTTGTGTCGCCCATAGGAGGCGGTGTCAGCGTTGAGAGAGCGTCTATCCTCAACTCACGTAAGTATCCCAGGATGTTCCTCACCGGTCCATCGTCGTAGTAGTGGTAGAGGGCGCCGCAAGCGTGCACCAGCTCAACCTGCTCCTGGATAAGAGGGTAGAACATCTCTCGCCAGATCGCTGGAGACCATCCGTAGCTCTGAGAGGCGTAGGCCCACCATATGAAGATGATCTTCTCCCCGGCCTCCATAATGCCCTGGATGTAGCCCATTATGGCATCCTGGCAGATGCGTAGGACCCGACGCATCAGTTCTCGGTCGTCGTAGTAGAGGGTGAGGAATCTCTGATTTGGGTGGAGCAGTTCCGCGGCCTGGACATCAACCGGGCCGTGGAGGGTCGGCTCCACGAAGCCGTGATCCCCCACGATCTCCCTCAGGGTGGCCATATGTGTGAGTCGGAGACTCGACGGAGGGGCGAAGAGGAAGGGGAGTGCCTCCAGATCAGCATGGTCCTTGATCAAGGGCTCGACAATCATCGGGCTCTGTACATGCCCCGGTACGTACCCGGGACACGGTCGCTCGACGACGTCATGCAGCACGCCTGCAGGGGTATGGAAGGTCCGCTCTGTGGTCAGCCTGTGCTTGCCCTGTCGCACCATGGTCTCCACAACTACCTGTGGGAGGTCCCAGTAGGAGGCGTGCTGAGTCCAGACATACAGGGGTGCGAGCTGCTCCCACATGACTACATCAGTGCCGAACTCCTTGGCGGCTTTCAGCTGCGCCAACCTTCCGCCGCCACCATAGATGTCGTTCAGGAAGGTGCTCATCCTCAACGCTACCGGCACTCTGTCAGGTACATCGCCTCGCAACGCCGTCAGAATCCGTTCCCTGGGTGTCATCTCCCTTGCCATCAGGACTGCCCTCGATCGTCTCCTTCCAGGCTCGCCGTGAACCGCAGCAGGATCCGGCCACAACGAGCCACCTGCATCAGCCTGCCGATGACGGCCGCCTGTAACCGGTGCTAAGTCCTATCTCAGTCAGTCTGCGCATCATGCTCCAGAGGGTGCCGATCACCTCTCGCCTGGTAGCTATGGGCGCGTTCTTCGGCGCAGGGTATGGATACCGGGTGCCATCGTCGATCTCCAGGAACACGGTTCCGACCCCAAGCCCGTGATAGTAAAAGTATGGAGTGCTGCGCGCGTCCCGTCCGTAGGGTGTCACTTCCGGCGCCACAGGGAAACCGTTGTGGCGTGCTGCCTCGTTTAGTTGCTCGGCGATGCCCACTAGCCAGTCCACGTCCCTCGGTGCAGCTCGACGAACCGGTGCGTGCGCGGACGAAGGCTTGGCGTCGTTGTGGATATCGACCGCAAACTGAGGAGCGAACTCGCACGCCCGGTGTCTCAGGGCTTGTGATATTACGGAGCGGCTGGCACCACGAACGGGCAAATCCCTGTACAGGTCAACGCCCTCGTCAGTGAAGCGCATCCCTGGCCAACCGCGTTGCACCCATCGGTCCCACGTCTTGGGGGGGATGTGGCTGCGCCTGCGTCCGGGGGCGTCCGGTGCGTCGTACAAGTGCAGCAGCACCGACCAGATCTCCCGATGTGCGTACTGGTACTGTTCCTGGGGGAACCAGTCTCCCGTCCATGCTTCGGGGAAGAGCCGGACGAAGCGAGCCATGGCTTCCACATTCAGCATTGGAACGGCGAAGATTGTCATGCCCTCCAGCACAGCGCCTGCCCAGTTCGCTACGTCCTCTCCCAGACAGGAGACACCCGTGACAAGCGCATCGATCAGGCAGTACAGCGCCACTGGGCCGGCGTTCTCGCCTCCGTGTTGGCCGCCGGTGAGCAACAGCCTGGTGGGGCCGCGCCCGATCATTACCGCCGGCACTTCTAGCCCGGAGCGGCTCTTGCAGAGCGTAACAAGTCGGAACGAGGCGCAGCCGTACTTGCTGAGGGCACTCAGGCGGTTGGCTAGCCATTCCGGGCCCTTTGGCCAGTACCAGGACAGCAACTCCGTGTCATCAGACACCGTGCGCCCCTATCCCATCTCCAAACCGGTCATCTCAGGGCCTCCCTGTATCGCAGTTGTCTCCGGATGTCAGTAGCGACCGTAGCGTCTGGCTGCCTCGACCGCAGCGCGAACGTTCTCCACAGGCGTACCCGTACGAACCGTGTTGGTGACATCGATCACCAGGCCACCGCCCTCAGCCGCCGCCTCTATGATCTCCCGCACCGTATCTGTCACCAACTGCGGGGAGCCGTGCTGCAAGACGTTGATCATGTCCAGACCCCCCATCAAGCAGGTCCTGTTCCCCAGCCGGGCCTTGGCCTCGGCCATGGTCAGAGCGCCAGAGGGGGGAGGCAGGAGAGTAGATACGATGTCCACGCCCAGCTTCCTGAGGCGGTCCACGATAGCAAGCATGCGCCCATCATCGTAGTAGTGGTACAGCGCACCGTAGCTGTGAACCAGGTCCACCTGCTCCGCTATCAAAGGGTAGAAGAAATCGTCGTATATCGCCGGGGACCAGCCGAAGCTCATCGAGGCGTAGAACCACCAGACGTGGATCACCCTCTCACCCGACTCCAGGTACCGCCTTATGTAGCCGAGTTGGGCATCTTGGCATACGCGCAGTGACTCCCGAAGCAGATCGGGGTCGTCGTAGGGCAGGGTAAGCAGCCTCTCCGCCGGGCGCAGTAACTCGGCAGCCTGAACATCTAGCGGAGAGTGGAATGAGACCTCAACCAGGCCGTCCTCGCCTACTGCATCACGCAACATCCACAGGCCACTCAGGTCAAGATCTGCGGCGGGGGGATAGAGGAAACTCACCTTCTCCACGTCAGAGTGGTCTTTGACAAGCGGCTCGAGTATGACAGGGCTGTTGACGTAACCCGGCCCGCAATGCTGGACGACATCATGCAGCAACCCGGCGGGGGTACGGAAGGTGCGCCCGATGACCAGCCGGCTACCCTCCTGTCTGATCTGCGTTTCGACTTCGACGTCCGGTAGGTCCCAGTACGATAGCTCTGGCGTCCAGATGTACAGAGGGGCTCCTCTCTGCCATATGACCAGATCAGTGCCGAATTCCCGCGCCGCACGCAGTTCGGCCATGTGTCTATCAGCGGGGCCGTAGAGGTCAGTGAGGAAACTGCTCATGCGCAGGGCTATGGGAACGGCATCCGGTATCTGTCTCTGGAAAGCCGCCCAAAGCCGCTGTCTTGGCGTCATATCCCTACTCATGCCTTCCCCTCCCGGTTATGTCGGTATGGCGAGCCCGATGCCCGCTGCAGCCGCCGCCTTGGCGATGCAGGCGACCTTGTTTGCCCGGATTGAGGAGGAGTCCGGCACGAGCACGGGAGCGTCGGTTCCAAGGCCGGTAAGCCAGTCCTCGACGACGGATACCCTCTCCCCCAAATCGTCGGCGCCAAGTTCCTGGGTGCCGTCTTCAATGAGTACGCTGAGCTCCCTGTTTGGCCTTAGATTGATCTGGCCCTGGGAGCCAACTACGCTCAGCCGGTAGTCGGAACCGCTGCCAGGAGGCATGACCCGGTTGTGTTCCAGGATCGCGGTGCCTCCGTTGCTCAATCGGAGAAGCATGGCACCGCTGTCGATAAGTTCCTCGCGCTCAGGGTCGGTTATGTTGGATTCGTAGGCACTGACCTCGGTCAGCTTCAGGCCGGTCACCCACTCCACTTGGTCAATGTGATGGATCGACAAATCAAGTATCGGGCCTCCAGCCCGACGTTTGTCGAGGAACCACTCAGGCCGTTGGTCTCGCTTCAGCTCCACAGCCATCCTGCCATACACTTGCATGGGTGCGCCGATGCGCCCCTCATCCACCAGTTCTTTGACCTTTCTGTACCAAGGGTTCCCCCTCAGCGTAAGCAGCATCAGGATCCGAGAACCTGTTCTTCGGCGTGTGGCGTCAATGGCCTCCACGTCCTCTAGCGTCAGGGCCATAGGCTTATCCACGATCACGTGCATGCCTCTCTCGAGAGCCTCAAGCACTATGGGAGCCTTGGCGTCGTTCTCGTTGGCTATCGCCACAATGTCGGGGCAGACACGATCGAACATCAGGCGATGGTCTGTGAACACCTCTGTGGCGAATTCTGTGTTTGCCCAAGCGACCTGGGAGGGCTTGACGGACACACCCACTATGTCGACTAGCCTGCCCCGCAGGCCAATTACCTCCCCTATGTGGGTCTCACCGCCGACTACTCCGACCCTGTACACAGCCCATACCTCCACTGGTTGACCTAGAGGGCTTCTCCATGCATACCAGTAAGCGCAATGCCGCGCACGTAGTAGCTTTGCACGAAAGCGAAAACAGCGATGATGGGGATGACAGACACGATGGAAACCGTCATCAGACCTGTCCAGTCGACATCCCAGCGGCCCCTGAAGAACGCGAGCCCGATGGGCACGGTGTACTTCTGCACGTCGTTGATGTAGAGCAACGGTGCGAGAAGGTTGTTCCAAGAGCCCATGAAGGTCATTACCCCCAGCGTGGCCAGGACGGGTCCTGAAAGCGGCAAGACAATCATGCGGTAGATCCCGAACAGGCTTGCGCCATCTATCCTGGCGGCGTCCTCCAGAGCGGCCGGCAGCGTCAGGTAGAACTGCCGCATCAGGAATACTCCAAAAGCGCTACCAGTGAAGTGCGGAACCCACAGAGGGTACCATGTGTTGTACCAGCCTAGCGCCCTGATGAGGAGATACGTGGGTATCATCGTCACTTGAGAAGGTACAATCATGGTAGCAAGGAGCAAGACGAATAGCTGATCCCTGAACCGGAAACGCAGCCTGGCAAACGCGTAGCCGCCCAGAGAGCACGAGAAGAGCGTGCCCAGAACGCTCAATACAGCGATTATGGCGCTGTTCCGGAACATCGCCAGGAAGGTCACACCCAGAAGGTAGGCGCTACCGCCCTCTCCCAGAGCGAGGGGGTAGTTCCTCACGTAAGGAGGCCAGGGCGGCAGCATCCTGAGGGGCCAGTTCATGCTGAACTGCTCAGGGGGTGTAAGGGACGTCACGACCATCCAGTAGAATGGCGCCAGCATGCCGGCGGAAGCCACCAGTAGGACAGCATAGCTCGCTACCATAGTCAGTAGGCGCTTGCAGGGCCTCTTGCGCGACCTACTTCTAGCCGGGTGCACGGCGCGAGCAAACAGGGAACGGTACCGAGGCGATCCCATGTCTTCAGTCCTCTCCGAAGACCCAGAGCCGTCGCACGCGCCACTGCACCATGGTCAGAGCAAACACAACCACGAACAGCAGCCAGGCCAGGGCACAGGCGTAGCCCATCGCGTACTCCATGAACGCCTTCTGGTAGATAGCGAGGGCGATGGTAAGTGTGGCGTTGGCTGGCCCCCCCTGGGTAAGGACGTAGGTGGGCGTGAAGACCTGAAAGGACCCGATGACGCTCACAATCACGAGGAAGAAGATCATAGGGGTAAGCATCGGCAGAGTGACGTGCCTGAAGCGGGCCCAGCGGCCTCCGCCGTCAATCTCGGCAGCCTCGTACAGCTCCTGGGGCACCCCCTGAAGTCCTGCGAGCCAGTACATCATGGTGTATCCGACTGCACCCCAGAGGCTCATGATGACGATGGAGCGTAGGGCCCAGTCCAGGCCAAGCCAGCGCACCGGGCCCAGCCCGACAAGCCCAAGGAGGTAGTTCAGAACTCCGTACTGGTTCAGGATGTAGCCCCACAACAATGCGGTAGCAACCCCCGAGGTCACTACGGGGATGAAGAAGCTGGTGCGGAAAACGGTGATACCTCGCAGAGGCCGGTTCATCGCGAGAGCTATCGTGAGGGAGAGGCTCAGCTCGAGCGGAACATACATCAGCACGTATGCTGCCGTGTTGGATAGAGCGGCCTGGAATGCGCGGTCATCGAAAGCCCGTGCATAGTTGGCGGCACCCAGGAATACGGGCGCCCTTGCCATGTCATACCGGGTGAAGCTAAGACCGAATGCAGCCAGAATAGGTCCGAGGGTGAAGAGCACCAGCCCAACGAGCCAGGGCGCGATGAACAGGTAGCTGTGTATCTCCTCTTGAACGCGCTGACTTGAGAACGACCTAACGAGGCGCCGCGCAACGGCCTGTGCCATCTGTTCACGTCTGCCTAACGCCAGCACACTGCCTCCTTTCGCGCAAGCCCAGCAGCGTCTCAGATGACCCGGCAGGGCACTGGGGTGCCCTGCCATCGGCGGTGGTGGCTAGCCAGCCTGTTCCCCGGCCTTCCACTCGGATATTGCCTTGACGGCCTCATCCTGAGTGTTCTGCATCGCTTCCTCAACCGATATCCTCTGCTCCCACACCAGGGTCATGTTATCAGTCATTGCCTTCCACCAAGCGCCCCAGACAGGGTTCGGATCGAAGTCCCAGGCGAAGCACTCTCTGTCAGGCAGGAACGGCTCGATGAAGGAGCCCTGGTAGGTGAGAGGCGGTGTCGGCGAGTTCAGGATCCTCGGGTCGTTGTAGGCTTCCACGTTCACGGGCATCTGGTTCTTGCCGGGATCGGTCTGGCCCGTCTGGAACGGGATGTCCATGATTGAGAAGCGGATGAAAGCCCAGGCCTCGTTGATATGCTTCGAGTAGTTGGGAATGAGACAGCCCTCACCCCAGACACAGGTAGCTCGTTTCTCTGGCCACCGTGGCATGAAGGTCGCCTGCAGGCCGAAACCGTCCTTCCACTGCTGCCAGTCGCCCTGCGGCCAGCTCCCCTCTTGGCCCTGAACGTGTGTCATCATGGCGCAGTGGCCGCCCAGGAAGGCGATGTGCCTAGTCTGGCCGAAGCCCTCTACGTCGGCGGCCAATGGGGACACGTGATGCTCGAACACCAGGTCCATCGTCCACTGGATGCCCGCTATGGTCTTGGGATCGGTGAAGGTGGGCTCCATGTTCAGCGGATCCGCGAAGAACGACCCACCAAAGCCATATGCCTGCGGCCCATAGTCCGTAGTACCATAGTTGCGCGCCCAGTAGCCCCACTGCTTGACGCTACTAGCGTCGAAGCTTGGGTCGGTGGAGTTGCGCCCGCTCTCGTCTATGGTGAGGAGCTTGGCTGCCACGAGGAAGTCCTCATTTGTCCAGTTCTCATTGGGGTAATCCAGGCCGGCTTCGTCAAAGAGGACTTCATTGTAGGCAAGGGCACAACCGCCTACCCGCTGCGTTGCCCCCCATTGAGTGTTCTCGCCGTATTGCAACAAGCTCCAGGCGCTCTCAGATACCGCGTCCCGCAGCTCCTGATCGGCCTCAAGCAGCGGCATCAGGTTCAGTGGGATCTTGCGGGCCGCATAGGTGGCGACGTTGTCGGTCGAGATGGCAAAGACATCAGGCAGATCCTGGGCGGCGATCTGTGCCTCGGCCTTAGTATAGAACTCGCCCCAAGGTGCAGTCTCGAAGCTCACCTTGATCTCGGGATGGGCGTCAGCGAAGCGCGGGAACAGAATGCGCGTGTAGATGGGAAGGTTGGTGGTGCTTGAGGACATACCAACCCGGATCTCCACTTGCTCTGTAATGGCCTGAGGCTGAGGTGAAGCCTCAATGATACGAGTTGCTTCCCTTTCCACCAGCTGCGGGGTCTGGGCCGCAGCGCACGCTGCCAGGCCTGTGCCTACTGCCAGGCCCATGCCAGCCCTGATAAACCGACGCCGACTCACGCCCCTGCGGCTAGCCATGTCTTGCCTCCTCGTCTTGTGAGCAGATACCGGCCTGCACCGCGGAAGTCCTACTGCCCCAGGCAAACGAAGCGCTGGGCCGACCGTGTCCAATCAAATGATAATCCTACCGGGCGGGGGTCATTCTATCAGATGATAATCCTACTGGGAGAGGCGGCTCGGTGTCGTTGGCGTATAGGGTCAGATACACGTTTTGGGCCTTGGCGGAC
>JABLXR010000088.1 GCA_013178015.1 Anaerolineae bacterium | reverse complement strand
GTAGGCGCCCTGCTGGGATCCGCTCCCCCCGATGACCACCAGCGCATCTATGCCCTCCTTGTTCAGGTTGCGCAGGGCCCGGCACCGACCCTCCTCGGTGTGGAACTCAGGCGAGCGGGCCGTGCCCAGGAAGGTCCCGCCGAGCTGCATCACCCCGCCTACATCCCTCGCCCCCAGGGGGAAGATACTGCCGGCGATGAGGCCAGCATACCCTTGTCGCACGCCGTACATCTGCCAACCATGGGCCAGCCCCGACCGCACCACCGCCCGGATAGCGGCGTTCATGCCCGGGGCGTCGCCTCCGCTGGTAAGCACCGCAGCTCTTCGAATCATCTATCTCCTCACCGGTGCGCTCCCTCGCCGCCCGCTGAGCCCAGTATACCGCTCCGTCCCCCGAGCGACACAACAGAACGCTGATGCCGCTGATACTACGCTGGTTGGCGCTGATCTCTTGATACCTCTCTGATCAGCGTGAATCAGTGTCTCATCAGCGTTATCAGCGTCCCATCGTGCCGCTGTCGCCTCTCCTACAGGACCCCAGCTTCCTCCAGCATCGCCACAACATTGCGGACCGGCGTACCCGCCAAAACCGTGTTAGCTGAAGCCACGACCCAGCGTCCCCGCCACAGGACCTGCTCCTTCAGGTCGCGCACGAATGCTCTCACATCGTCCTCAGTGCCCTGGCGCAGCAGTCCACAGGGCACGTTGCCCACACATGTCAGGCTTGGGTACCGGGCCTGAAGCTTGGGGATCTCCATGCCGGAATCATAGTCTATCTCGTTGAAGGCCGGGGCAGCCGCTCCTTCCGGCCCGAAGAGCATATCCGCTATCGACCAGAGGTCGCCATCGCTGCGGAAGATGTAGTAGATCCCCAAGGACCGGGCGTGATCCACGATGCGCCGATAGCGAGGCATGACTACGTCATGGAAGAAGCGCGGTCCGTAGAGAGGCCCGTTCTTGCTCGCCAGGTCGCCGCCACCGTTTGCGTAAGGAACGCCTAGGGAGGCCAGCACATCGAGCTGCTTCAGCCCGACTGCCGTCTGTGCGTCCAGATACTCCGCCACTAGGCCGGGTGCTTCTACACAGGCGATCATCCACTCCTCGTTCAGAGGCACGGCTATGCCGGCAGCGCCCGCGACGTAGTCGAATTCATCGCCGCAGCGTGCCTGCCAACGCCGGATTCGCTCCACCATCGCCGGTCTGCTCTCTGACTCCCACTCCTCGACGCTGTCCCACGCGTTCCTGACCTTGCGCTCGATCTCCTCCACCCCTTGCCACGTTGGTTGCCGACCAAAGGCCACGGGACCGTAAGTGAACGACTCCGGGTCATAGCGATAGATGACCCAATCGTCAGTATCCTCATCGCCGTACACGAAGCTGAACTCGTCTATCTGCCTGCTAGGCGTGCCTCGAAGCCAAGGGTAGCTGATACCTGACCAGCCGAGTGCCCGCGCCAAGTCGAAGCAGTCGTCCTCCATCTTGGCGAGGAAATCCTCGCGAGCCGACTCGCCCTTCACAGACTCTCGGGCCTCTTGGTATTGCAGAAGCATCGAACCGACATACGCCTCTCGTCCGAGAATCTCTCCTGCTACGTCTGACGAGAACGCCTGTTCCCAGGCAGGCGGGTGCTCCGTAGCCTCGCCTCGAAACGCGGCCATGAACCGCTCTTTATGCGCCAATCGCGCCTCCTGTGTGATGGAACGCTGATTGCACTCTGTGCTTGCTCTTTCTCATCTGCGGCAGTCAGTGTTCCATCAGCCTAGCCCGTCTCCCATCTCTCGGGCCGCCTCCACCATAGCCGTCAGATTCGCCAGCGGCGTGCCAGGCGCCACGTTGTTGCCGTCCTGCAGTATGTAGCCTCCGACCGGCGCGAAGATCTCCAGGTAACGGCGGCACTCGGCCTTCACCTCGTCGGGCGTGCCCTGCGCCAGCAGGGCCGGACTGATCCCACCGGACATGACCACCCGGCCGCCCATCACCTCGGCCAGCACGTGCGGATCGGTCACAAAACCGAAGCCGTTCAGGTGGGTGATCTGCATCTCGTTCGCCAGAAGCGGGATCAAGTGATCAATCCGCCCGCACATGTGGAGCCCACGGGTGCCCGGAAAGGCCTCGTAGCAGCGCCGGTAGTAGGGCAGCACGAACTCCCGGAACATCCCCGGTGACAGCATCTCAGCCGCGTCGCAGCCCATACCTAGGTTCTCCATCGGCGCCCCGGTGAGCTCTCTGGTGTAGCGATGATAGTTGATGAACGCCTGGGTCACCTTGTCCATCAGTCGGTGCACCGCCTCCGGTGCCTCGTACATCCAATAGAAGATGCGGTCCCGGGCCAGGGCGTAGGCATCGGGGAACGGCCCGCCTACCCCTCCTACGGTAGGCCGCACCTCCAACGGCCGCCCGTTGAGGGTGACCTCGTACTCCGGCGCCATGTCGCACATGGCGTGATACCACTCGATGCGGCGGCCGTACAAGTTGGCGGTGGGCTCGGGTACCTCCAGCGCATCCACGTCCTCCGGCCGCTCCAGGAGAGGCGCAGCCATGGGGCCGACGCCCTCGGTCCAGGTGATGCGTACGGGGAAGTAGCCGCCACGAACGTCCTGCAGGTCGGGGCTGACGACCACTTTCTCGGTGTCAATGATCCGGTCGTCCATCATGTGCTCGACGACCCACTGGTGGTTGAGCAGCTGCTGCTCCAGCTGCGTGCGCGGGTTCTCGAAGTAGTCCCCTATGGGAGCACCTCGCGACGTCCGCAAGTAGCGAAAGCCGAGAGAGAACGCCACGGGCGGACGATCATACAGGCGGAACTCCTGACAGGCCCGCAGCCGTTCCCGGATGGCCACGTTCGCTGCCAGCCGCTCCTCCGGGCAGGTGATGGCTACCCTTCTTCCGTCCACGCACCCTCCGCTCGCTCACGGAGACCAGGAGACGAGGAGAAGCCGACGAGGCCTGTGTCACCTCATCCCTCCGTCCCATTGTCTCCCCCTCTCCGTGTCTCCCCCTCTCCGTGTCTCCGTGTCTCCCCGTCTAGCTCTGCCCGTACTGGCCGTACTCCTTGCCCGCCTCGTACATGACCCGCATGTTCTCTAGGGGCGTGTGTGGGGCCACGTTGTTCCCCTCGCACAGGATGAAGCGTCCCCCCTCCATCACCCCCGAGCGGCACAGGTCCCGCACCGCCTGGCGGATGGCCGCCGGTGGGCCTTGGCGCAAGAGCTCCGGATGAATGTTGCCCCGCAGCTGCACATCCGGCCCCAACTCCTTCCGGCACTGGCCCAAGTCGCTCGGGAACCCGGTATCGAACGCCTGGATGTTGAGCTCGTCCCTCAAGGTCTTGAAGTGATGACTGGCTCGCCCGCAGAGGTGAATGCTGTTGGGCCCCCCCTCGGAGAACTCGTCGAACAGCCGCCTCAAGTAGGGCAGCACCATTCGACGGAACGTCGCCGGAGACAGTAACTCGATGCTGTCGTCGGCGTACCCGAAGCTCCGAGTCTTGAGCGGCTGGCCCAGGAACTCCCTCCAGGCCCGCATGCGCGCCGTCACCGCCCGCATCACGAAGTCCATTAGGTCGTGGTAGTAGTTCTCGTCCTCGTACATGTCCAGGCACACTTCGGTAGGTCCCCGCAGAGCACAGGCCAGGGTGAAGAGTCCATCGGTGCCGGCTGGCGCCGTGGGCTTGCCCACCGGCCTACCCTCCATCTCGAAGCCTCGCCGTCGCTCGTCCATATACTGGTAGAACTCGTACGCCCGGCCCATCAGCCCCCCATGCAGCGGATCCGGGATTTCGGTGTCGTAGAGGCGCTCCTTGTGCTCTTTGAAGACGGGCCACACGTCCGGCGGGCTGCCCTCGTCGTCAATGTAGCGCCACTGGCAGCCCAACCAGACCGCCTCGTAGATGTTCTGGAAGTCCACATGCGGCCCCGGCCACTCTTTCTCCGGCGGCCCCATCTCCCAGTCGGCCACCACGTGGTAGCGTACAAAGCGGTGCCGGCGCATGTACATGTCGAACATCACCTCGGGGTCCTCCGAGAACTCGTGCCAGGTGACCCCGTTGACGTTGACCCCTGGGTTGGCGAGGAAGTAGCGCATGCTCAGGTTGAACTCCACTGGCACCCGAATGGGCCGCCTGGCCTCGTACGCCTCCCGCACCCGCCGCACTTCCTCATTGTGGGCTGCGAAATCCATGCTGCCTCCAGGACAGGGAGTAGGTTACAGGGGGTAGGGAATAGGGAATAGGTTGCAGGGGTGGCCCCCTACAACCTATTCCCTACAACTTAGAACCTATCCCCTGCGCCTAGACGTCGGTGAAGGAGTACTGCTCCGGCCGCGTGGTCCGCTGTCCGTAGACCGGCCACCAGCAGGTACCTACCTCGGGCACGTTGATGACGTTGCGCTTGACGATGCAGGGCTCGGGACGGTTCCCCACAGTGTGGATGGGCCAGAGATTCTTGGCCACAATCCCGAAGACCTCATCCATGATGGCCGTCTTCTCGCCTTCGTCCACCACCTGCACCACTTGGTCGTAGAGGTCCTGCAACCTCTTGGCGTCCGGATGGTCCGGTTCCTCGCCCTGAACGCCGGCGTAGGCGTACCAGGTGCCCCAGGCGCCCGCCCAGTAGGTGCTGGTTTCCACCGGGAAGTAGGATCGAGGATAGGTGAGCCGGTAGGTGTTGCCCGACGAGTAGTCGGACTCGTAGGCGACGATGTCGTAATCGCCCTCCTGGACTCGAGGCCACCAAAGCTCGATGGCGATCCAGTCCATAGTGGCTCGAACGCCGATCTCCCGCCAGAACTCTACCACCACTTCGGCTACGTCCTGGTGGATGGCGTACATAGGCAGGCCGATCATAGTCATGTCGAGCCGACGGCCTTCCGGAGTAAGGCGCATCCCGTCGCCGTCGCGCTCCGTCATTCCGAGCTCATCCAGGATCGCGTTCGCCGCGTCCACATCCAACGTGTAGTAGTCCTGGATGACCGGATCGTTCTGCACCGACTCCGGATACACCTCGATGGCAGGATCGGACAGGCCCATGTAGACCAGCTGGTTGATGTCGTCCCGGTCTATGGCCTTGGACAGGGCGATGCGGAAGTCCAGGTTCTTGAGCAGGTTGCGCAGCTCCACCGCCGCGGCGTCGTTCGGGTCCACCTTCTTGGCCTGGTTGATGTGCATCGAGGTGCCCGATCCACCGTAGTCCCAGATGCCTACATCGAAGCCAGCCGCTTCGCGGCTCTCCATGTACAGAGTGTAGTTGGAGATGCCGGTGCTCCAGGCCTGCATGTCTACCTCGCCGGTGACGATCCTCATGGGGATCATGTCGGCGGCCTGGACGATGTGCCATTGCACCTTGTCGAAGTACGGTAGCTGATTGCCCTCCTCGTCCACCTCCCAGTAGTACGGGTTGCGCTGCCCGGTGGCCACCGTGGTCCAGTTGTCGCTGGTGATCACCCAGGGGGAGAGCGTGGGGTAATCGGGGTTGCGCTGCCGGTTGGGCCTGGAGCCGTGAAGCTGGAACCAATGCTCGAAGCCGGCATCCTTGATCATCTGGGCCAGTTCGTCGGGGTCGGCATAGTTTACGTGGAACTGGCTCATGTAGTGCTTGGGGTACGAGACGATGCTGGTGCCGTAGAAGCAAGCGTGGTCCCTGAAGAGGCCAAAAGGCACGGCGAAGATGAACTTGACGGTGTAGTCGTCAATCTTCTCCACCTTGACCAGTTCGCCGCCCGGGCGTAGCCACCTGGGCTTGGCCGGGCTCAGTTCGTCATTCAGAAGTACGTCCTCGTACCAGTACATGATGTCATCGGCGGTGAAGGGCTCGCCGTCAGACCAGCGCACCCCTTCGCGCAGGTAGAAGGTGTACTCCTTGCCGTCTTCGCTGATCTCGTAGCGCTCGGCCAGGTTCGGCTCGATCTCGTACGCTGGGCCAGGGCCGTAGCGTAGCAGGCCCTCGGCGCCATGGTGGTGACCGATGGAAGACGCGTCCACGTCGGCCCGATTCCAGATGCCGCCATGCTTGCCAATCTGGTCGAACACGGGGATGACTTTCGGGTTCTTGGGCAAGCGTTCCTCGACCGGTGGCAGAGTGCCG
This sequence comes from Anaerolineae bacterium, assembly GCA_013178015.1. NCBI lineage: Bacteria > Bacillati > Chloroflexota > Anaerolineae > Anaerolineae bacterium. The sequence goes on along the minus strand of JABLXR010000088.1, from coordinate 3,295 downwards.
GCAGCCACCATCTCGGCCAACATGGGAGCTTCTTTGTACTTGGATACGGGGACAGCGGTAGCCTCAGGTGCAGTGGTGGCCTCCGGGGCTGCGGTGGCCGCAGGGGGTTCGGTGGGCGCCTCCGTTGGTGCAGGGGCCCCGCCGGCGCAGGCAGCTATGCCGGCGGCCGTCGTGGCTAGGGCGGAGAACTGCAGGAACCGTCTACGCGTGAGATGGACAGACATCCCCTTTCCTCCTCGTCAGCATTTCTGGCGCTCGAGACAAACACTACGAGACGGGCAGGCTAGCCACCCTGAGCTGGGATCGCTGCACCTCCTTTCTCACCAGGTCAGCCGAGTATTAATGGCTGACACCGTTATGTAGGGTATGAACAGCATATATCGCGGGAGAGGTGCTCGCAAACCACAAGTTGGTCAGTAGGAGCTCACAGTCGTGGAGACGCCTGTAGCGCGCGACGCTGCCGAGGGAAAGCCCGGAGCTGGAGGCTGTGAACCGGGCCTGTCGCCGGCTAGGGGAGGAAGACGATGGCATCCCCGTGGGCTCAGCTCTAGCCCGAGAGGCCCGCACCCCAGGCGCGGCGGCATCCGGACGCTGATGTTGGCCGCCGGCGTCCCTTCGCGCGTGGGCGCGCGAACTCCTCGGGAGGCGGTTGGCCCTGTCGCCTGAGGAGTCCGCACCCCAGGCGCAGCGGCATCCTGACGGGGATGTTGGCCGCCGGCGTCCCTTCGCGCGTGGGCGCGCGAACTCCTCGGGGGGTACCAAGCCCCGGAGCCGGCGCCGGCCCGTTGGCGTCGCTGAGGGCAGGCTGCTGGCCGGCTGGGATACGGCGTCGGTAGGCTGAGGCGAGCCCGACGTAGTGCAACCGTGGATGGTGACGCGGGCGCGCACGCACGCGTATGTCCCCCGAGCGTGAACTCGGACGCGGCAGGCGCCGAAGGCACGCGAGGGTCCGGCTTCAGGCGATAGCCTCAAGCAGGAAGAGACCCCCGCCGGGTGACGGGGGTCTCCTGAGTGCCCTAGCGAGCCGGCTACGCCTGCTCGATGTAGTACTGCTCGGGGAAGGTGGTCTTCTCGCCCCACACCGGATAGGCCATCAGACCATACTCGGGCACGTTCTTGAACCCGTGCTTCACGATGCAGGGCTCAGGCCGCGAAGCCAAAGTATGCACCGGCCACAGGTTCTTGGCGCAGATGCGGAAGGCCTCGTCAGTGAGAGCCTTGCGCTCTTCCGGGTCCACCGTCACCAAGACCTGATCGTAGAGGTCAACCAACCTCTTGGCGTCTGGGTCGTCCGGCTCATCGCCCTGCTGACCGCCGGTAGCGTAGTAGGTGCCCCAGCGCGGCGCCCAGTAAGTGCTGGGCTCCACGGGGAAGTAGGACCGAGGATAGGTGAGCCAGAAGGCGTTGGGGGAGGTGTAGTCGCACTCGTAAGCGACGATGTCGTAGTCGCCCTCCTGGACCCGCGGCCACCAGACTTCATTGGCGATCCAGTCCATGGTAGCGCGGATGCCCACCTCGCGGAAGAACTCGGTGCACACCTCGGCCACGTCCCGGTGGATGGCGTAGGCGATGTGCCCAATCATGATTAGGTCGAGCCGCTCGCCACTGGGGAGGACGCGCATGCCATCGCTGTCGCGCTGGTCTAATCCCAGCTCGTCCAGGATCCGGTTGGCTTCGTCCACGCTGTGCTCGAAGATGCTCTGGATCTCAGGATCATTCTTGACCGATTCGGGGAAGAGCTCGATGGGCGGCTCTGACAGGCCCATGTATACCAGCTGGTTGAGGTCGTCGCGGTTTATGGCGCGCGAGAGGGCCAGCCGGAAATCGCGGTTCCTGAGCAGATCGCGCACCTCTGCCCCTCGAGCGTCGCCCTCGCCCACCATCTTGGTCTGGTTGACCTGCATGGCAGTAGCGGAGGTACCGTAGTTCCAGATATGGACGTCGTATTGGCCTTTCTCTCGGTTCTCCATGTACAGGGTGTAGTTGGAGATACCAGTGCTCCACGCCTGATGGTTCACCTCGCCGGTGACGATCCGCATGGGGATCATCTCCGCCGTCTCCACCACGAAGTAGGTGATGGTGTCAATGTAGGGCAGCTGATTGCCCTCGGGGTCAACCTTGAAGTAGTACGGGTTGCGGTCGGCCGAGGCGGTGGTGGTCCAGTCGCGGCTGTTGATCTTCCAGGGGTGGATGGTAGGCAGGTCGGGGTTGCGCTGGAAGTTGATCTCGGCCCCGAAGAGCTGGAACCACTGCTCAAAGCCGCGCTCCTTCACCAGCGCCGCTAGCTTGTCTGCATCAGTGTACTTAGGGTGAAACTGCTGCATGTAGTGCTTGGGGTAGTTCATGAAGGTGGGGCCGCGGAAGGCCACCTGGTCCAGGAAGATGCCGTAGGGAGCGCCGAACTTGAACTTGACCGTGTAGTCGTCGATCTTCTCTACTACCACTCGCTCCCCGCCGGGCTTGAGCCAGGTGGGGAAGGCCGGGGTCAGCTCCTCGTTCAGGAGCACGTCCTCGTACCAGAACATGATGTCGTCGGCGGTGAAGGGGGCCCCGTCGGACCAGCGCATCCCTTCGCGCATGTAGAAGGTGAACTCGGTGCCATCCTCGCTGATGTCATAGCGCTCAGCAACGTCCAGGTGCAGGCCCTTGCCGTCGGAGTCATAGGCAAGGAAGGACTCGGCCCCGGCACGAGAGGAAATGGCGTGCGGGCCCGTGTCTACCCGGAACCAGGTGCCACCGTGGGTACCGATGGACTCATAGGTCTGTAGCACCATGGGGTTCTTGGGCAGGCGCTCTTCGACCGGCGGCAGTTCGCCGGCAGCGACCTTGGCGGCCAACATGGGCGATTCCTTGTACCGAGAGACGGGAGCAGCAGTAGCCTCAGGAGCAGCGGTGGCCTCCGGAGCCGTGGTAGCCGCGGGGGCCTGCGTGGGCGCCTCCGTTGGTGCGGGGGCCCCGCCGGCGCAGGCAGCTATGCCGGCGGCCGTCGTGGCCAGAGCAGATGCCCGTAGGAAGGTGCGTCGGTCAAGCTTACTAGGAGACATTTCTTCCTCCTCCCGTTGTGGGTCGGCAGGCGGCGCAGCAAGCCGACCGGCCTGCCCTCGATCCGATGGAACCACGTGTATTATACCGCTAGGTCTGCCCTCCTACCAGTGCCCCAGAGTACGGACCAGGGCTTTTCAACCCTCCTATGGTTGGGTGAGGAGGGCGAGGCTGGCTTCAGGGTGGAGACGCAGGTGACGGATGGCGTCGGGGACAAGGGGGAAGCCTAGGGAGCGCAGGAGGTTGAGGGCCA
>JABLXR010000087.1 GCA_013178015.1 Anaerolineae bacterium | reverse complement strand
AGCCAGGCTGGGCGCTATAGGATGGTGCATCGCCTCTGTTCCCTGCCTGCTCGCTGGCCGGTGGTGGTTCCTGGCCCGCGCCAGATGGCAGCTCGCCCAACGCTGGCTCGACTTTGAGAAAGCCCTGGTGAGCTCTCCATCGCTCTTGACGGCCCGAACCGATGGTGCTATAGTGCACCCCAGTTGAATACTGAACGACGTTGAACGGGAGGAGTACCCTCCAGAGCGGGGTTCAGAGAGCCGGGGTAAGGTGAGAGCCCGGCACCAGCGCAGGCGGGGAATGGGCCCGGGAGTTGCGCCGCCGAACGGGATGCCAAGTAGGCAGCGCCGGAGTCGCCACCGTTATCAGGGCCGAGGGTATCGGATGCGTCACAGCGTCGAACGTGTCCCGTACCTGCAGAGTGGGGCTGGCTTACACCTCAATCCGCCATCACGGCGGATTTCTTTGTTTCTCAGTCAGTCCAATGAGGGTGGCACCGCGGGAAAGCCTCTCGTCCCTTCCGGCATACATGCCGGTCCAGGACGAGGGGCTTTGTTCATTTCCGGCGACAGACATAGGGAGGGGCGCTTACGGTGAAGCGAATCGTGGTCCGTACGGAGCTGTGCACCGGCTGCCGGGCCTGCCAGGTGGCCTGTGTGGCCGAGCACGAGGGCCAGTTTGGAACAGCGGCAGCCAGGATACGGGTGATCAAGGACGAGACCATTGGGCTGGACCAGCCACACGTCTGCCGTCAGTGCCGCCGAGCCGCCTGCATCGAAGCTTGCGCCGTGGATGCCCTCTACCGGGACGAGACCACCGGCGCCGTGCTCCTGGCGCCCGACCGTTGCACCGGCTGTGGAGCCTGTGTGGAGGCCTGCCCCTTCGGCATGGCGGCCTTACACCCCGAGACCGGTAAGGCGCTGATCTGTGATCTGTGCAGGGGCGATCCTGAGTGTGTAAAGAGATGCGCCTCCCTCGCCATCACCTACACCGACGGCAAGCCAACTGAGTTGCCCGCCTGGGCGAAGTGGATCCGAGCCACAGCGACGGAGGGGAAGTGATCATGGAAAGCGGACGGGTCCTTATGGAGCAGATGAGCTGGATGGAGATCGAGGAGGCTATCGCCGAGGGCAAAGACATCGCTCTCCTGGCGGTGGGGGCCATCGAGCAGCACGGCCCCCACCTACCCACGGGCACGGACACCTACCTGGGTTACGCCCTGACGGAGGGGGTGGCGCGCGAGTTAGGCGATGCCCTGGTGGCCCCGGTGATGCGCCCCGGCCTATCGGAGCACCACACTGACTTCCCCGGTACCCTGACCCTGAGCCAGCAGACGTTCATGCAGGTTCTGATGGAGTACTGCCTCTCCCTGGGCAGACACGGCTTCAGGGACATCGTCCTCATCTCCTCGCACGGCGGTAACTCGGACACCATGCTCGCCTTCCTACCTCGCATCGCCAAGGCCCTCAAGGACACCTGCCGGGTGCACATGGTGGTGCCTAACATCAGGGAGCTGGCCGGCGGCGTCACCGAAGTCTACGAGGAGTACGGAGTCACCCGTCCTCAGGCCGGGGTCCACGCTGGCTTCGGCGAGACCTCCATGATGCTGGCCGTGCATCCCGATTTGGTGGACATGGACCGGGCGGAAGCGGGCCGGGCGGACGAGGAGTTCTACCACCCGGACCATATCAAGCACTCCCAGATCGAATCCTTCGTCTACGGCATCCGTTACCAGTCACCCAACGGCATCCTGGGAGATGCCCGCGGCTCCAATGCCGAAGCCGGCCGGAAGCTTCTGGACATCAGGGTGAGGGAGACGGCCGAGGAGGTCCGACGAATGGTATCCATCGCTCGGGAGAAGGCCAGTTGAGCTTGCTGATTCGGGGAGCGCGGCTGATAGACGGCACCGGCGTCGAGCCCGTCGAGGATGCGGCGGTGCTGGTGGATGACGGGGCCATCGCATCCGTGGGCCCGTCGACTCAGGTGGCGGCACCCCCGGCGGCGGAGGTGATCGAGGCCGGCGGTCTCACCATCATGCCGGGCTTGATAGACGCTCACGTTCACCTGCGTACCCCGGCGGGCCAGGAGCGGCTGGCCTACGAGGTGAAGACCTCATCCGAGCTCAAGGCCTTCTACGCCGCCGACAATGCGCGTCGGGCCCTGGAGGCCGGCTTCACCACCTTGCGCGACGCCGGCAGCGGCCCCGAGGTGCTGGCCGCCCGGCAGGCGGTGGACCTGGGGCTGGTCATCGGGCCCCGCATCCTCACGGCCGGGATGGTCACGATGACCGCCGGCCACGCCGACCCGGCTATGGGCAGGCCCGGCTGGCCGGTCAGGCCGGAGGACACCGCCGACGGTGTGGACGAGGTCCGCAAGCGAGTCCGGCAGCACGTGAGGAGCGGTCATGACTGGATCAAGATCTGTACCTCCGGCGGAGTGCTCTCCGCCGGAGACGAATCCTGGTGGCGGAACTACACCCCGGACGAGGTTCGCGCCATCACGGACGAGGCCCACGCCCTGGGCCGCCGGGTGGCCAGCCACGCCCATGGCCGGGAGGGCATCCTGAACGCCATCCAATGCGGGGTGGACACCATCGAGCACGGCATCTACCTGGACGACGAGATCCTGGAGCTGATGGTAGCCAAGCGGTTGTTCCTCATACCAACCATGACCATAGGCCGAGCCTTCCAGGAGCGGGCTCAGGAGGCGGGCCTCTCAGAAGAGGCCGTCCGTAAAGGCAACGCGGTCATGGAGGTGGTGATGACCAACATGGCCCGCGCCCACCGCGCCGGCGTGCGCATGGCCCTGGGGACGGACTGCTCCGGCAGCCTGGCCCCAATGGGGGAAAACGCCTGGGAGTTGCCGCTCATGGTGGAGATCGGGATGACTCCCATGGAGGCCATCCTGGCAGCCACCCGGGATGCCGCCGAGGCAATAGGACTGGGCCAGGCCACGGGCACCCTGGAGCCGGGCAAGCAGGCCGACCTGATCTTGGTGGACGGCGATCCCCTCGAGGACATCTCGGTCCTGAGGGAGCGCGAGCGCATCAAGCTGGTGCTCAGGCAGGGCCGGATCCTGGTGGACCGGCGGCAAGGCCAACTCCAGCGGGCGCTGGGCTGAGGGAGGGGCGGTGCTCGATGTGGTGATCGCGGGCGGCACCGTGGTTGACGGCACTGGTAATCCCGCCTTCCGGGCGAACGTGGGCATCCGCGCGGGGCGCATCGTCGCCATCAGTCGGACGCCGCTGCCAGGAGACCGCACGGTGGACGCGGCCGGGATGGTGGTGGCTCCCGGGTTCATAGATCCACACTCTCACTCAGACTCGACCCTGCTGGCCCACCCCAATGCGCTCACCTCGCTCCGCCAGGGCATCACCACCGCCGCCGTGGGCAACTGCGGGCTCTCGCCGGCCCCTTTGGCAGACTGGTATCGGCCCCGGGTGGAGGCGTGGCTGTCGAACGCCTCCGGGGAGGCGGTAGAGGCGCCCTGGGCCGGCTTCGGCGAGTGGCTGGAGACCCTCGAGGGCTGGGGCGTGGGCATCAACGTGGTGCCCTTCGTGGGCCACAACACCGTGCGCGCACTGGCGATGGGGGTGGAGCGAGCCCAGCGCCCGGAGGAAAGGGAGGGCGGGCGGCGCCGGGTGCCGACGTCAGAAGAGTTGGAGCGAATGTGTCGCCTGGTGCGCCAGAGCATGGAGCAAGGCGCTTTCGGCCTCACCACCGGACTGGAGTATCCTCCGGGGCGCAACGCGCTCACGGACGAGTTGGCAGAGCTATGCCGGGTGGCCGCCCAGTTCGGCGGGGTGCACCTCTCCCACCCGCGGGGCATGGGCGACACCGTGATCGAAGCTACCCGAGAGGTGATCGAGGTCACCCGCCGTGCCGGAATCCCCGGCAACGTGGCCCACCTCAAAGCCATGGGACGGGAGAACTGGGGCCGGCAGGTGGCGGGCGCGCTCTCCCTCATCGAGAAGGCCAGGGCGGAGGGGCTGGAGGTCACCTGCGACGTCTACCCCTACGACTACTCCGCCATCTCGAACCTTTCCCGCCACCTCTTGGGGCCGTCCTTCGCCCATAACGAGGGGGCGAGTCGAGCCCAGATGGAGGCCATGCTCGCTGCCCTGCGTGACGATGAGGAGTTCTCCCGGCTGGCGACGCGGGTCGAGGAACGGGCCAGAGAGGAGATCGAGGACAACCGGCGGCGCATGGAGGAGGATGCGGCCTATGGCATCACCACCCCCAACGTGTGGAGCTATGGCGGTTATCCCTTCCTCACCATCGTGCACTCGCCCAGCTTCCCCGAACTGGCGGGCCGCAGCCTGGCCGACATCGGAGGGCTCTGGGCCACCGATTCGCTGAGGGCGGCGCGGGAGATCCTTCTGGCCGACGAGGGGCTGACACGGGTCACCGGCGGGCCCATGAGTGAGGAGGACGTCAGGGCAGTGCTGGTCCACCCCACCTCCATGGTCTCTACCGATGGCTCGGCGCTGGACCGTTTCCCTGAACCGGAGGAGGGGCTTCCTCACCCGAGAGGGATTGCATCCTATCCACGGGTGCTGCAGCGGTACGTGCGCCAGGAGGGGCTCCTCTCGCTGGAGCAGGCGGTGCGGAAGATGACCTCCTTGCCGGCTCAGGTCTTGGGATTGCCGGATCGGGGGCTGATCCGACGGGGAATGAGCGCTGACCTGGTGGTGTTCCACCCGGGGCGGGTCTGCGAGAGCAGTACGTACGGCGATCCCTGCCGCTTCCCTGCCGGCATCGAGTACGTGCTGGTGAACGGGTCGGTGGCAGTGGACGGAGGGGAGCCGACCGGGGTCCGGGCGGGGCAGGTGCTGCGCCGAGGGTGAACCGACGGGGGTCGGGTGCGGGGGCAAGGCTGCCACCGCCATAGAGGGATAGACAGGGAACCGGTCAGATCGAGACCTCAGGAGGCGAAGGTGGCACACAGGATGAACAGAAGGACGTTACTCAGGAAGGCATCCGCTCTGGCGATGGGGATCGGTGCGCTCAACCTGGTCGGAGCCTGCGCCCCGGCGACGCAGGCGGTCACGGGAGGTCAGGCGGAGGTTTCGGAGGAGCCCGTCCGGGTCACTGTGGCCCAGACGGCGGACGTTTCCACCATGGATCCCCACAACCACGGCATTACCATCACCGCCAACGTGTTGGCCCACATCTACGACTCTCTGGGCACCAGGAATCCGGACCAGAACTACCGCTACGAGGGACGGCTGGTCGAATCGTGGAACATCGTGGACGACCTTACTGTAGACCTCACGCTGCGCGACGGTGTCACCTTCTCCAACGGTGAGCCCCTCAACGCCGAGGTGTGCAAGTACAACCTGGACCGGATCATGGGCAAGCTGCCCGGGGTGGAGCCGCCCTTCATCGCCCAGTCGTACGCCAAGCTGGCGGGCGCCGAGGTGCTGGATGAGAGGACGGTGAGGGTGACCACTTCGGAGGTAGATACCTTCCTAGTGCAGCGGCTGATGGACCTGGAGATGGTGCCCAAGCAGTACACAGAGGAGAACGGGTTCGAGAAGCTGGCCCAGGAGCCCATCGGCACGGGGCCGTACACGCTGAAGGAGTGGGTGCGCGAGGAGCACGTCATCCTGGAGGCGAGGGACGACTACTGGAGAGGCAGGCCCGACATAGACGAGGTGGTGTTCCGTCCCATCCCCGAGGACGCCACCCGCATGGCCGAGCTTCAAGCGGGCAACGTGGACCTGATCGTCAACGTGCCCCCCGACAGCGTCCCCATGCTGGAGGCGGAAGAGCACATTTCCGTCAAGAGCGTGCCCAGCACTCGCATGGTCGCGGTCATCATCGAGACCGGGGTGGAGGGTCCGTTGGACATGAGCCACACCAAGGTCCGTCAGGCCCTCAACTACGCCGTGGACCGCGATTCCATCATCGAACACATCCTGGGCGGCTACGGAATCAAGCTGGCTACCGTGGCTCCGGACTACTTCCTGGGCTACGACCCGGAGCTGGAACCCTATCCCTACGATCCCGACAAGGCACGCGAACTCCTGGCCGAGGCGGGATACCCGGACGGGTTCGAGATCAAGGACTTCCGGGTGGGGCGGGGGCGCTTCCCGCGGAACGTGGAGGTGGCTCAGGCCATCGTGGATCAGCTGGCCCAGGTGAACGTGCAGGCGACGCTCAACGCCATGGAGTTCGGGGTGTGGGCCAAGGACACCAACGAGCACATCGTGGGCGACATGTCGCTGGCGGCACTGGGCAATGCCTACTTCGATGCTTGGAACACTCTGTTCACCCTCTGCCGCTCGGGCAACGTCTGGGCCTGGTACAGCAACCCGGAAGTGGACGCCCTGATTGACGAGGCCGGTAGCACCCTGGACCCGGAGAAGCACGAGGCCGCCACCAAGAAGGCGCTGGAGCTCATCCGGGAGGACCCTCCCTTCATCTTCATGTATCAGCTGGTGGACGTGTATGCCATCAACCAGCGGCTACAGTGGGAGCCTCGTTCGGACGAGCTGATCTACCTGTACGACGCCAGCGTGTAAGTGACGGTGTGTCATCGCCTCCCGCGAGCCGAAGTCGCGGGAGGCGATGGGAGGATCTATGGCGCGGTACCTGACAAGAAGAGCTCTGCAATCGCTCCTGGTGTTGCTGGGGGTGTCGTTCGTCATCTTCGTCATCTCCCGGCTAGGCGGAGACCCGGTTAGCCTGATGGTGGGGCCGGACGTGCAGGAGGCGGAGAGGGAGGCGCTCCGGCGCCAGCTGGGTTTGGACGCTCCCCTCTACGTGCAGTACTTGCGCTTCCTCAGCGGGGCGGTGCGGGGCGACTTCGGCACGTCCATTCTCGCCGGGGTGCCGGCCATGAACCTGGTGCTGGAGCGGCTGCCCGCCACCCTGCAGCTAGCCGCTTTCGCCCTGGCCTTCGCCGCAGTGGTGGGCATCCCCCTGGGGGTGGCCTCCGCTATCCGGCGCAACACCTGGCTCGACTACGTGGGTACGGGCGTGACCTTACTGGGCCAGTCTCTTCCCAGCTTTTGGCTCGGCATCCTGCTCATCCTCGTGCTGGGGCTGCAGTTGCGGCTTCTGCCCATCTCCGGGCGGGGGACTCCTCTGCACCTGGTCATGCCGGGGGTGACGCTAGGCTTCTCTCTCGTGGCGGTGTTCGCCCGGCTCACCCGGAGCAGCATGCTGGAGGTGCTCACGGCCGACTACGTTCGTACAGCCAAGTCCAAGGGCCTCAGGCCGCGGACCATCACCATCCGCCACGAGGTCAAGAACGCCATGATCCCTCTGGTGACAGTGATGGGGATGTCCTTCGCCACCCTGATGGGCGGCGCGGTGGTGACGGAGCAGATATTCGCCTGGCCGGGTATCGGTCGCCTGGCGCTCAACTCCATCTACCAGCGCGACTTCCCTGTGATCCAGGCCGACGTGCTGTTCGTGTCGGCGGTGGTGGTGGCGATGAACCTGCTGGTGGACGTGGTCTACACGCTGCTAGACCCGCGGATTCGATATGCGTAGCGGGCGAACCTCGTGTTCGCCCGCGGACGCGGCGGGCGAACAGGCCGTGCGCCCGCGTTGGCCACCCCTACGGGGACGTGAGGTGGTGTCTGCAAGCGAAGGCAGTCACAAGTAGGACGTAGGTATGGCGAGGGATCTTTCGATAGGTTTGGGACATGGAGTGCTGGCCGGAGGGCTCTACCGACGGCGCCCCGGGACCACCGCCCGACGACGCGCGTCGAGCCGGGTATGGACGAACCCGCGGGTGGCTCTGGGCCTGGCGATAGTGTCGGTCATGGTCCTCGTGGTGGCACTGGCGCCAGTGCTGGCTCCCCACAGCCCTCGCACCCAGGTGCTGGCGGAGCGACTCCAGGCGCCGGTGTGGGGCGAGGGTGGCACCTGGGACCACCCCTTGGGCACCGATCATCTGGGTCGGGACGTGCTCAGCCGGGTCATCTACGGCCTGCGCATCTCCATGCTGGTGGGAGGGCTAGCGGTCCTCCTCTCTGGGTTGATCGGCGTCACGCTGGGGCTGCTGTCAGGGTACTTCGGCGGTTGGGTAGATGACGTGCTCATGCGCGTCTGCGACGTCCAGCTGTCCATTCCCCTGGTGCTCCTGGCCATCGCGGTCATAGCGGTAGTGGGATCCAGCCTGCCTACGCTGGTGGCGGTGCTGGGGTTCACCCAGTGGGTGATGTACGGGCGGGTGGTGCGGGGAGAGGTGCTCTCCCTGCGGGAAAAAGAGTTCGTCGAGGCGGCTCGGGCGGTGGGATGCCGAGACGCGCGGATCATCCGCACCTGCATCCTCCCCAACGCCATGCCCACCATCCTGGTGACGGCCACCCTGCGCACGGCCACCGTGATCATGATCGAGGCGGGGCTGAGCTACCTGGGCCTGGGCATACAGCCGCCCGACCCATCTCTGGGAAGCATGCTGAGCGAAGGGCAGCAGTACATGGGCATCGCCTGGTGGCTGGGCACCTTCCCCGGACTGGCCATCGTGCTCATCGTCCTGGGCATCAACCTGCTGGGGGATGGGCTGCGCGACGCCCTCGACCCGCGATCGAGGAGGGGCACCCGTGGCGCGTGACGGCACGGTCTGGCTCATCTGCCCGAACTGCGGCTCCGAGTTCGAGGCGGACCGTATGGGCGGGTGCCCTTGCTGTGGCGGCATCCTGGAGTGTGCCTACCCCGGCCACCTGCAGGCACCGGCGCCCAGCCACGGCGGCAGCCTGGCGCGTTACCACGACCGCCTTCCAGTTCAGGGACCGCTGTGCTCCCTGGGCGAGGGCGACACGCCCCTGGTACGGGCGTCCAGGTTGGGCGGTGCCGTGGGGATGGAGGCGCTCTACCTCAAGAACGAGGCCATCAACCCCACTGGCTCCTTCAAGGACCGGGGCTCGGCCATCGCGGTGACGTTGGCGCAGGAGCACGGTTACCGCGGCCTCCTGACGGCTTCCACGGGCAATGCGGCCGCCTCCCTGGCCGCCTACTGCTCCTCCCAGGGCCTGGACTGCGTGGTCCTCTTCAGCGCCGGGTCACCCCTGGGCAAGCTCCGCCAGGCGCTGGCCCATGGGGCCCGGTGCGTGCAGGTCGAGGGCCTCTTCGAGGGCGAGCCGGAGGCGTTCGCATGCGTCCTCACCGCCGTCAGCGAGGCCCTGAAGCTGTACCTGGGATTCTTCTGGGCCCCAGTGAACCCCTATCTGATCGAGGGGATGAAGACCATCGCCTACGAGACGGTGGAGCAGCTCGGGGGTCGGGCGCCGGACGTGGTGGTGGGCCCGGTGGGCGGGGGCGATGGGCTGGTGGGCCAGTGGCGAGGCTACCGGGAGCTCTACCACGCCGGCCTGATCGAGCGCTTGCCCCGCCTGATCGGGGTGCAGTCTTCGGGAGCGGCACCCCTGGTGCGGGCCTTCGAGAGGGGAGAGGAGCGGGTGGGCCACATCGCCGAGGCACACACGGTGGCTTCCGGTCTGCAGGTCACCTTCAGCGGCGACCATGCCCTCCGCGCCATTCGCGAGTCGGGGGGCGCGGCGGTAGCGGTGGAGGACGAGGGCATCCTAGAAGCCCAGCGCAGGCTGGCCCGAATGGAGGGCGCCTGGGTGGAGCCTTCAGCGGCGGTGGGGGTGACCGCCCTACCCGCACTCCTGGATGCGGGCCTGATCGGGCCCCAGGAGCGGGTGGTTTGCGTCCTCACCGGGGCCGGCTTCAAGGACCATGATCACGATGCAGTGAGCGAGGGGGATGCGGCGGCGGTGGGGCCGGCAGTGAGGCTGGACGCGGATCTGATAGAAGGACGGATAAGTGATACGTGATACGTGACACGTGATGGGCCAAGTGCCACAATTGGTCGGTCATTACAGTAACGCGGAAGTGCCACAATTCGTCGGTCACTCACGGAAGTGTCTCCGGGGCAGTTGGTAGGGCAACTCCCTCAGGAGAGGCTGCGTCTGCGGGG
>JABLXR010000086.1 GCA_013178015.1 Anaerolineae bacterium | reverse complement strand
CCTTCTTGCTCGCTAGACCGCGCCATCGTCTCTCTGGCCTGTCCCATGCATCACCTCATCTGTCCTGCTGATGCCGCATGGGACTTCAACTGCCGTGCCAACGCCCAATTAGTTGGCACAGATGGCCTCGCGACCCTGCCCCTACAGCCGGTGCGAGTGGCATAGGCTATGAGCAGCGCCAGGCAGTAATCCCCACGGGGAAACCTCAGGCGTCTGGCCGCAGCAACACATGCTGGTTCCAGCGCGCCGCGCGAAGCGTTGGCATGCCCTCGGCGCAGAGACCGTAACCTCCACCCGCGCCCGCTCAGGATCAGGGGCGAGTCGGATCATCCATCGGTCGTCCGAGGCCAACCCGCGTAGGCCGTCCATTCACCGGTCCTCAGGGCAAGCCCCCGCGCCGACTCAGAGGACACGGCGATGGCATCCAGGCCCCAACGAGGAAGCCAGCGCCGTGGCCGCAACAGGCCCATGGCGACAAGGGAGCATGAGAGCACGTTCGCTCCTCGAAGCGGCAGAACTGCAGCAGGAACGCACTCGTGGTCTGCTCGCAAGGCGTGCTAAGCCATCGGGCAACCTAAAGTCGGGGCAATGCCTGGGCGGGGCGCGTCGTGCTTCGCACGCCGTGCTACTCCACCTCCACCTCGCCATCGTCCGATGGATGCAGCTGATTGATGTATCTGAACTTCCCCCGCTGGCTGAAAGTGAAGCTGTAAGTCTGCCCGCTCACTATAGGTGACGCTAGCCCGAAGCCCGGGTGTCGCTCGTCCCTTTCGGGGTCGGCGACTACCTGCAGGGGCCGTGAGGATCCGTTGTAGAAGGTGACCGTTGTGCCCGGAGTCACCTCGACATCGTCAGGCTCGAACCCCGAGTCCGCATAGCGGATGATCACAGGATCGCCTGGCCGAGGCGCTGTGGTGACCGTGACGGTTGTAGTGACGGACCCCGTCGCTGTTGTGGTGACCGATGCCGTGGCGCTGCCTGTGGTCGTCGCCACGGCGGCCATGCTGGTCTCTGTCGAGACAGGAGTCGCCGTGCCCGTGGGGACCGCCGTCGCTGTCGGGCTCCGGGCCTCGGTGGACACTGGGATGGGCACATCAGATGGGGCGCTGGTGGGCGCGGGCGACGGAGCGATGGTATCAGTCGCCTCACGGGTCGCAGTCGGAGCTGGGGCCGCCATGGCGCAGGCCGAAAGGACGGCACCGGCAACTGTTGAGGCAGACAAGGCGAGGAAGCGACGGCGAGTGACAATGCCCATGGCGATAACCTCCCAGCCGAAGGTGAAAGCTAACTCTACGCTTGCCCCTAACAGAAGGGCTTCTCCCGAGCAGTCTACTTGAGCAGGCTCCGTGGGGCAATCGGCTGCCGCCCGCGTTCCAGGCGCACTTGGGCGGCTCAGCTCCAGATCCAGGCCCGGCTGGAGCGCGCCTGTGCAGACTGGGATCCTTTGCAGCCCGCGTCCTTTGGCTACCCTACCACCGTCGTGCCAGGGCAGGGCTGCCGTCGGCACTGGCACTTGGGCAACTGAGAACAGGCACGGCACCAGGCGTCTAGCGATTTTGTCCTCGGTGGATGAGCGATTTGGACATGCGCCCTGGCCGCGTGCGATAATCGCACACTGCGAGGGCCGCCGCACTACCGTGATGGCCTCAGGAGTTAGGTGATGAAGGTTAGCCGTCGTCGTATGTTGCGCCGCACCGGATCCTACGTATCGGCCGCTCTGCTGGCTTCCTTGGCCGCCGCCTGCGGTTCCGCCGAGCCCGTCCGCACTCCCACTCTCGCCCCTACTGCCACACGTACCCCGCCGGCCGTCGACACGACCGAAGCGCCGACTTCCACCCCTGCCCCTCAGCCCACTCTGGAAGCAACACCTACGCCGGACCGGTCGGTCGTGCCGCCCGGCCAGAGGGTCATCAGTCGCTTTCCGGTGCTCGACCTGGGGTACCGGCCTCAGGTCTCCCTGGAGGAGTGGTACCTGGACGTCCGAGGGACGGTGGAGGACCCAGTGACGTTGACTTGGGAGCAGTTCCAGGCTCTCCCTCGGGTGCAACGCACGTGGCACTTCAGCTGCGTCACCGGCTGGACCAAGGAGAACGTGTCCTGGGAGGGGGTCTTGCTGCAGGAGATCATGCGGATGGTGCGCCCGCGTGAGGACGTGGTGGCCGTCATCCTGGAGGGGAGGGACGGCTACACTACCAACTTGGTCTATGAAGAGGCCCGCCGGGAGGAGATTCTGCTGGCGGATACCCTCGAAGGGGACGAGCTGCCCCTCCCCCACGGAGGACCGGTGCGCGCCGTGGTACCCTACCTATACGGGTGGAAGAGCTGCAAGTTCCTCAACCGCATTCGCTTCGAGCTGGTGGACGAGCCTGGCTATTGGGAGACCCGGGGCTATCACAACCATGCCGATCCCTGGAGAGAGGAACGATTTGCCTAGTGAGGTGGGGCTTCGCCCTCGCCAGCGAGTGAGTGAAGAATGAAGAAGTTGACCCGCAGAAAGGCAGTGCTGAACTGGGGGATAGCCGCGCTGGCGCTTTCCGCCTGCGGCGGACAGGACGTGCGCCTGGCCACTGGCGAACCAGAACCGGCGGCCACACCGTCGGTGACGCCCAGAATGGTGCCGGGCCGCATGACCACCCCCTCCCCGGAGGCTACCGCGGCGCAGCCGCGAGGGCCCACGTTGGTGACCCCGGCCCGCGAAGGCACACCCTACCTGGTCGTCGCTAGAGGCGACTCGCCCGCGGCCATCACCGAGGCGGCTGTGACCGCCCTGGGCGGCATGGGCCGCTTCGTCAAACCGGGTGATGACGTGATCGTCAAGCCAAACATCTGCGTCGCTTACCACGGGCCCGAGTACGCCGCTACCACCAACCCCGAAGTGGTCGCCACCATCGTCCGGATGGTCCGGGAAGCGGGGGCAGGTCGGGTGCGGGTAATGGACTACCCCTTCGGGGGATCGGCCAAGGACGCCTACGTCGTCAGCGGTATCCAGGAGGCGGTGGAGCGGGCTGGCGGCGAGATGGAGCTAATGGCACAGGTGAAGTACGCCGAGGTGGACTTCCCCGACGTGAGCCGCGACATCCGGCGCTGGGTGGTCTACACCGACGCTCTGGAGGCCGACGTGCTCATAAACGTGCCCATCGCCAAGCATCACGGCATCGCTACCCTCACCCTAGGGGCAAAGAACCTCATGGGCTTGATCGAGAACCGCCCTCTAATCCACACCAACCTGCATCAGCGTATCGCCGACCTGGTGGCGCTGTTCCATCCGGCGCTGACCATCATGGATGCCGTGCGCATCCTGACGGCCCACGGCCCCTCCGGCGGACGACTGGAAGACGTGCAGCAGATGAACACGGTCATCGCCAGCCCGGACCTGGTGGCTGTGGATGCCTACACCACCCGGTTCTTCCCCTTCGCCGACACCGACAAGGTGGCCTACATCAAGTACGCGGCGGAGATGGGCCTGGGTACGCGGGACCTGGATTCGGTCGAGATCGCGGAGATAGAGGCATAGCCACAGAGCCACAGAGAACACAAGGCGAAAGGGCACAGGAGCACTCAGTCGGGCGGGGCCGGCTCAGCCTCACCGCCACAGCACTCTTTCTGACGGCGTGTTCCATCTCTGTGTCTTCGTGCCTCCGTGGCCAGTCTGGGGGGGATGGATGAGGAGACGCTGGGTACGGGGGGTGGTGCAGGGAGCGGCATTCGGCGCCTTCCTGGTGCTGTTCGTGCTGTCGGCGGCGAGGGCCTTCCCCGGGACGCCTCTGCGGGTGCCCTTCATGCTGGACCCATTGGTCGCCCTGGCCGCTTCCATCAGCCAACGCTCTGTGGTCGCTGGTGCCGCCCTGGCCCTGGTCACCGTCGGGCTGACCCTGGCGTTGGGCCGCGTCTGGTGCGGGTGGCTGTGCCCACTGGGCTCCACCTTGGACGCCGTTTCCATCCGGCCCCGACGTACCGGGCCGCGACGGGCGCCCGACTCGCTGCGCTTCCTCAAGCACTTCGTCCTGGTGACCCTGGTGGTGATGGCGCTGCTGGGCAGCACCCTGCTCCTCCTTCTCGACCCACTCTCCCTGGCCACCCGCACCCTGGCCGTAGCCGTGTGGCCGGCCCTAAGCGTGGCCTTCAGCGCCGCCCAAGGCTTCCTCTACCGCCTGGGCATCCTGCGCGGGCCTCTGGTCGAGTTGGAGGTGTGGCTGCGCGATGGCATACTGCCTGGCTTCCAGCCCCTCTACCGACTCGGACTGGCGGTAGGGTTGCTCGGAATGGGCGTGGTGGCCCTGGAGGGACTGGGCTCCCGGTTCTGGTGCCGGTCCGCCTGCCCTCTGGGTGCCCTCCTGGGAACGGGAAGCAAGGTGGCCCTGGTGAAGCGGACGGTCAACGAGGAGTGCATCGAGTGCGGCCGCTGCGAGGCCGTCTGCCCCACAGGGACAATATCAGCTGCCCGGGGCTACGCCAGCGATCCAGCCGAATGCATCATGTGCCTGGACTGCGCCCGGGCATGCCCCACGAACGCCATCGAGTTTCCCGTGACCGTCTCCGCCGCTCCCCGGCACGACTACGACCCCGGCCGAAGAGACCTGGTAGGTGGCCTGTTGGCGGGGACAGCGCTCGTATCCCTCTTCGGGGCCGACGCCGGCCGGCGCGAGAGCTCAGACCGCTTGATCCGTCCCCCAGGGGCCCTGGAGGCGGAGTTCCTGCACCGCTGCATCCGCTGCGGAGAGTGCATGCGCGCCTGCCCCACCGCGGCCTTGCATCCCGCCGTAGGGCAGGGCTCCCTGGAGGGGCTGTTCTCGCCCGTCCTCGTGCCCCGGCTGGGCTACTGCGACTACTCCTGCAACCGGTGCGGCCAGGTCTGCCCCACCGGCGCCATCCCCGAGCTGTCTCTGGAGGCCAAACGACAGTGGGTGATCGGGCACGCCTTCATTGACGAATCCCTCTGCTTACCGTGGACGGGAGACTCCCAGTGCAGCGTCTGTGAGGAGATGTGCCCTGTGCCGGAGAAGGCCATCTTGCTGGAGGAGGGACAAGCGACCCGACCGGACGGCTCCACTGTGACGCTCTCGCGCCCCAGGGTGCTGCGCGAGCGGTGCATCGGCTGCGGCATCTGCGAGAACAAGTGTCCCGTGACCGGGAGCGCTGCCATCCGGGTGCGCGTGGCGGGGCCGGAACGACTCTCTTCCCGCTCGCTCCTTTGATGCGACTGCCGGGGGCCTCTAGCAAGTCAGCTGGGAAGCGGTCCCGATATGTCGCCAAGCGCACAGGCTTCGGCGCTGGGCAACCAAGCGCGCCAAGTGAGGGTCGGCTCACCGAAGCCGGTTTGGGGCGGATCCGAGCTTTCCGGCGCGCTGTGAGTCCGCGGGCAGCAGCAGGCTTCTGAGACCAGCCAACGCAGAAGCCCTCCGGCAGTCGCCGGAGGGCTTCCTGGTGCGCCCGGCGCGACTCGAACGCGCAACGAACGGTTTCGTAGACCGTCCCTCTATCCAATTGAGGTACGGGCGCACGATTCAGTGCAGCGGGGAGACAGGGATTCGAACCCTGGGAGGAGCTTTAACACCCCTCAACCGCTTAGCAGGCGGCCCCGATCGTCCTCTCTGGCATCTCCCCAGTATGTTAAGGCGGAGGGAGAGGGATTCGAACCCCCGGTGGGGCAAGCCCACAACGGTTTTCAAGACCGTCGCAATCGTCCGCTCTGCCATCCCTCCCGGACAGATATATTCTACCGGCCGGCGACGGCTATCGCAAGGGTTCGCCGCGGCATCCCCTTTGCCCCCCAAGTATACACCTTTAGGCTCGAAAAGCAAAGTCACCCTCTCTAGCAACAGCTCAGGATAGGATCGAGGGACGCATTCCGACCGCCACCGGCGATCGGGTCTTCTGCTGCGCTCAGACTACCAGAGCCAGCCCCGACGGCATTCGGGTACACCCTCCTTCGAGAAGTGCGCGAGCCCACGCTCGTCCTGCCTCCATGCCCCTGCCGCGCCTGGGGACCTCGCCCCCAGAGCGGGCCCGGCCCTCAGAGAGCCGACATGCAAGCGACGTCGCGGCCACCAGACAGGATCGGCTAGTGGGCTGCCCTCCAGGGCTCGGAGTCGGGAGTGAACAGGGCAGACCCGAACTCGGCCACGCCGAACTCAGCGATCCGCTCCTGCGCCGGGACGGATATCAGCCACTCCACGAACTCCTCCGCCCAGTCGGCGTGGATGTGGGGCCCCTTGGACGGGTTCACCGCGATCACGCCGTAGCGGTTGAGCAGGAGTGGATCGCCTTCCACCAGGATCTCCAGGTCCAGCCCCTCCAGCTTGCGGGCCAAGTAGGTGGCCCGGTCGCTGAGAGTGTAGGCCCGCTGCTCGTCCGCCATGCCCAGCACGGCACCCATGCCCTGCCCCGCCGAGACGTACCAGTCACCTCCCGGCTCGATGGCAGCGGCCCGCCAGAGACTCTTCTCCCGCGCGTGGGTCCCGGACTCGTCCCCTCGCGACACGAAGGTCGCTCCGGAGGAGGCTACCTTTGCCAGCGCTTCCGCTGCCTCAGTCATGCCGCCGATGCCCGCCGGATCCTCGGCCGGCCCCACAATGATGAAGTCGTTGTACATGACGTCCTCTCGGCGAGCGCCATGACCGGCTTCCATGAAGGCGTCCTCCAGCTCCCGGGCGTGGACCAGGAGCACGTCGGCATTACCGTCCTCGCCTAGCTTGAGCGCCTGGCCCGTTCCCACCGCGATCACGTCCACCCGGATGCCGGTCTCCTCCTCGAAGAACGGCAGCAGGTAAGCCAGAAGCCCCGAGTCGTCAGTGCTGGTGGTGGTGGCCAACAGAAGGGCGTCGCCTTCTCCCGGGGACACCTCCGCCGCTCCCCCTGTGGTGGTGCCGGTAGCCCCGGTGCAGCCGGTCAGTATCAACAGCAGCGCCGAAGCCAGCAGGATTCGTTTCCCCACTGTCTACATCTCCCCACGGTCCGGGCCTGGTCCACACTCTGCCCGTGCTTGTGCCCCTGCTAGTAGACCATCTCCCCCGACACGAAGGCTTGCGTCCTCGGGTCCTGGGGCGCCCCGAAAAAGGCCTCCGTCTCCGCCACCTCTACCAGCCTCCCCGATAGCAGGAGCCCCACCCGATCCGCCAGCCGCCGCGCCTGGAACACGTTGTGGGTGACCAGGATCACCGTGGTGCCTTTCTCACGGTTGCGGGACCGCACTGCCTCCTCAATCAGGCAGACGTTGGCCGGGTCCAAGTTGGCCGTAGGCTCGTCCAGGAGGAGCACGTCCGGCTCCAGCACCAGGGCCCGAGCTAGGGCCACCCGCTGCGCCTCCCCACCGGATAGGGTGCGGGCCCTGCGCCCCTGCAGGTGACTGAGTCTCACCATCTCCAGCGCCTCGTCTACCCGGTCCGAGGAGTCCCGGCGGCCTCGCAGCCTGAGCCCGAAGGCCACGTTGTCCCGGACGCTCCGGTTGAGCAGCACCGACTGCTGGAACACGGTGGTGACCCGACGCCGCAGCTGCAGCGGCGCCTCCTGCCCAGGCGCAATGCTCGACCCCATGAAGGTGAGCCGACCGAACGTGGGCGGTTCCAGGAAGTTGAGCAGGCGGAGAAGGGTGCTCTTGCCCGCTCCGCTGGGCCCCACTAGCGCCAGCACCTCGCCCCGCTCCACTTCCAGTTGCTCCACGCGGAGCACGGGGTTGCCCTCGTATACCTTGGTGACGCCCTCGAGGGTGTAGATGGGATCGCTCATTCCCGCAGCGCCCGTCCCTGAAGCTGCAACATGGCCAGGTTGGCGGCGAACGACAGCCCCAGCAGGATGACTCCCAGGGCCAGCGCCAAGTCGAACGCCCCCTTGCGCGTCTCCAAAACAATGGCCGTGGTCAACACCCGGGTGCGCCCTTCGATGTTCCCCCCTACCAGCATCACCGCCCCCACTTCGGAGATGATGCTACCGAAGCCGGCAATGATGGAGACCACCACCCCTACCCGCGCTTCCCCGAGGACCGTCACCGCCGTCTGCACTCGAGTGGCCCCCAAGGCGCGCACCTGCTGGCGCAGCTGGGGCTCGACCCCCATGACGGCGGCCATGGTGAAGCCGGCCACCAGGGGAAAGGAGATGATGCTCTGGGCCAGGATCATGGCCCCGGGGGTGAACAGCGCCGGAATCAGAGGTGACTGGAGCTGGCCCAAGGGCCCACTCCGCGACAGGATCAGGTACACGAACAGCCCCACCACCACCGGGGGGAAACCCATGCCAGTGTAGAGCAGCGCCACCACCAGCCGCTTGCCCGCGAACCGGGTCAAACCCAACAGCGCCCCGATGGGAATGCCCACCAGAGTGGCGAACAGCAACGCCACGCCGGAAACCTTCAGAGACAAGCCAACGATCTCCAACACAGCCGGATCCAGCCCAGCTATCAACCGGAGGGCCTGACTCAGGCCCCTGATCAGGTCTCCGATGGTCCCCTCCAAGCCACGAAGGTGTCTCCCTCAATCGCTGAGCCGCATCTGGCCGCACTGGCTCAGGTCGTAACCTCCCAGCGAGGCGGCCTCGGTCCGGAAGCCGCGGCTCTCCATGAGCTCCAGGACGGCAGCGAACTCGCAGCGCTCCCACGCATCCCGGTGAGCCACCAGCTCGAACCTCTCATGGAAGAGGGGCACGAACTCGAGCCCCTCAGCCCGGGCGGCGGCCAGGATGCCCAACCCGACGTCTGCCCGCCTCTCCGCCACGCGCTGGGCTACCTCGGTGTGCGTGCTCACCTCGTCCTGGTAGCCGACGATATCCCCCGGCCCCAACCCTTCCGCCTCCAGGGCGCGATCGAGCCACAACCGCGTCCCCGAGCCTCGGGGGCGGTTGACCAGCCGCACCCCTCGGGCCGCCACGTCCGGCAGGCCCGCGAGCCCGAGTGGATTGCCGGCCGGCACGATGAGGCCCTGCTCCCTGAAGGCCAGGGTGACCAGCGCCATCGCCTCCCCGGGGAAGAGCCGCTTGACATAGGGCAGGTTGTAGTCGCCCGTCTCGGCGTCGAGCAGGTGACAGCCGGCGATCTGACCTACCCCTTGGCGCAAGGCGATCAGGCCGTCGAGGCTCCCCAGGGGCACTATCCACATGCCGGGCCCGGTGCCGGATTCGCGGTAGCGGCGGGCCAACAGCTCCAGGGCCAGGTCGTGGCTGCCGGCCGCCACCAAAGCTCCCTCGTCCGCCAGCTTCGGCGTTATCACCCGGCTGACGGTGAAGGCGCGGGCGCTGGCTCGGTAGTACTTCTCGATGAAACCGGGCAGCTCCTTGGTCCCGGCCGGTTCCACCAGGCCCACCTCCTCGAGCTGCTTAAGATGGTGCCGCACCCAGGCAGGGTGTCGGCCCAAAGCCTGTCCCAACTGGGACAGCGTGGCCGGGGCGGCCATAAGGCGCTGCAGTATCGCCAGGCGGCGCTCATCCGCCAGCACCCGCATCTCGTCCAGGCCCTCCAGTTGTCTCAGGCTGTTCACACCTACCCCCCGGGCCACCCGCAGCCAACCGCTCGGTCGCGCTACTGTAAAGCAATCCTTAACCTTAACGCAAACCGAAGGGGACGTGCCGGAGGCCGCGCGTGAGGCGCATGCCACCTGGTGCTCTGCAGATGCTTCGGGCCTTCCTCACTGCCGGGAGCGTGCGCCAGCCGAGCGTCAGCGCCATCTTCTAGGTGCCGCCGCGGCTGGCGACGCCGACTCCCCCAGAACAAGCGAGGAGTGCGCGCGCCCACGCGCGCTTTGCCCCCAGATGCCTGCTACCCCTGGCGGCTCACCGCTCAAGCACAAGCGAGGAGTGCGCGCGCCCACGCGCGCTTTGCCCCCAGATGCCTGCCACCCCTGGCGGCTCACCGCTCAAGCACAAGCGAGGAGTGCGCGCGCCCACGCGCGCTTTGCCCCCAGATGCCTGCTACCCCTGGCGGCTCACCGCTCAAGCACAAGCGAGGAGTGCGCGCGCCCACG
>JABLXR010000085.1 GCA_013178015.1 Anaerolineae bacterium | reverse complement strand
ACCACCGGACCCACCGCTGTCATCTGATCAGAGGAGAGTGTGCTATACTGCACCTTGAGCCTCCTTGGTTAGTGCTTGCTTCTCAGCTTTACAATAACCAAGTGAGGCTCGCTTCGCATCCCCTCCGGCTCACCCCTTGCTCCGCTCACCTCCCCGACTTTGAGAAAGCCCTACCTACGCCTATGATTGTCCTTGCTATGTGACAGCAACTGTTGTAAACTGGGAGGGCTTTGAGGATTCGCTAACGCGAATCTGGCAGGGGGAAGTGCGTACATGGCAGGTTCTGGTAGAGAACAGGCTCTGAATACGGTTCTGACCGATCTGAGACGCCGCTACGGCGACGGTGCCATAATGCGCCTGGGCACGGATCAGTGGGCCCAGGTGGAAGCCATCCCCACTGGCTCATTGGCGCTGGACCTAGCTTTGGGCGTGGGTGGAGTGCCCAAAGGGCGTGTCACCGAGATCTATGGCCCCGAGTCCGCGGGCAAGACCACGCTATGCCTGCACATTATCGCTGAGGCGCAGAAGGCAGGCGGTGTCGCCGCTTTCATAGACATGGAGCATGCCCTGGACCCGGCTTATGCTCAGCGACTGGGGGTCAACATCGAGGATCTGTTCGTATCCCAGCCCGACACCGGTGAGCAGGCGCTGGAGATTGCCGAGGCATTGGTGCGCAGCGGGGCGGTGGACGTGGTGGTGGTAGACTCGGTGGCGGCGTTGGTGCCTCGAGCCGAGATCGAAGGCGAGATGGGGGATTCGCACCCCGGCCTGCAGGCCCGGCTGATGAGCCAGGCACTGCGCAAGCTCTCGGGGGCGATCAAGCAATCTAACACCGCCATGATCTTCACCAACCAGATCCGCTACAAGATCGGCGTGATGTTCGGCAACCCAGAGACTACCCCCGGAGGCAACGCGCTGAAGTTCTACTCATCGGTGCGGCTGGACATGCGCCGCATCGAATCCCTGAAGCGCGGTGGCGAGGTAATTGGCAATCGAGTGCGGGTGACGGTGCGGAAGAACAAGGTGGCTCCTCCCTTCAGGCAGGCCGAGTTCGAGATCATGTACGATGAAGGTATCTCGCGCCTATCTGATATACTTGATCTAGGTGTGGAAGCCGGGATCGTGGACAAGCGCGGGTCGTATTTCTCCTATGGGGAGACGCGCCTAGGCCAGGGCAGGGAGGCGGCCAAGGACTTCCTGCGCGACAATCCCGACATAGCACGCGAGATCGAAAACAAGGTGAGGGAGGCACAAGGTCTGCTGCGGGTAGGTGTGGCAGAAGACCTTGACGGCGACGAGGCGCGCGCGGGCGAGCCGGACTAGTGCTGGACGCTCGTCAGCATAGTCACTTCGGGTCTGTGAGATTCCGAAGAGCATAGAACGCTGTACAGGCATTAGCGGGGTCTGCGGTTTTGCGGTGGAGCCGATGTAGGAGCCAGGTAGCGCTATGATCCGGCAGGCTCTCCCTGGAGGGAGGGCCGGGGGTGCTATATCCCCCTGATCGGTGCCAGCGGACCGCCCGAGTGGGCCGACAGCGATCAGTTCGGCGGGAAACCGGAAGGGCTATGGCGTGCTATCGCCGCCATGGCCCTTTGTCGTTCCCTGCGCAAGAGGCCAAGAGCAACGATGGAAGGGAGGGTCACTCGGCTGGAGAGGCAGAAGCGTCGCCGGCAACGCGTGAGCGTCTTCCTCGATGACGAGTACGCCTTCAGCCTGGAAGAGTTGACGGCGGCGGCCCTCCACCTGGGGCAGTTTCTGAGCGAGGACGACATACGGGAGCTTCGGCGCCGGGACGAGGTGTGCCGGGCCCAGGAGCGGGCCCTGCGGCTGCTGGAGGTTCGGCCGCGCAGCCGGTTCGAGCTAGAGCAGCGCCTGCGCCGGGCCGGGTTCGAGCAGGCGACGGTGGAAGAAGCGCTCGGCCGCCTGGAGCGGGTAGATCTGGTGGATGATGACGCCTTCGCCCAGTTCTGGGTGGAGCAGCGGCTTGCCTTCCGCCCGCGCAGTCGCCGGGCTCTGCGCTACGAGCTTCGCCGCCAGGGGATTTCCGACGAAGCAGCTGAGGGGGCACTCGAAGGGGTAGACGACGCCGAGGCTGCGGCGACCTTGGTGGAAAAGCACCTGGAGCGGCGCGACCCCGGCCGTGACCGGGAGTCTCTGCGCGAAGAGCTGTACGCGCTCCTGCGTCGGCGGGGATTCGGGTACGGGACTGTCAAAGAGGTCCTGAACCGTCTGGACCTGACATGGGGCGAGCACGATGTGCTCGATCATTCTATAGAGGACGAGTAGACGACATGAACGTCATGCTATGGGTAGCCTGGATCGCCGTTACCGTGGCGGCGTTACTAGGCGGAGTAGCTGCTGGGTACTGGTATTGCCGCTACCGGGCCCGCCAGCGAGCCATCACGGCGCAAGACGAGGCCGAGCGTATCTTGGAGACAGCTCGGGCGGAGGCGCGGGAGATAGTGCTTCGTGCCCGAGATGAAGCTCTCGCCATCCGGGATGAGGCGGAAAAGGAGGAGCAGAAAGCTAGGCGCGAGCTGCAGGCGTACGACGATCGCCTTCGACGACGCTCCGAGAGCCTGGATCAGAAGCAGGAGGCTCTCGAAGAGCGCAGCCGCCGGCTAGATCAGCGGCAGAGCCGGCTCGACAAGCAGGCGAGCGAGCTCTCCAGGCTAGAGGAGGAGAGACAGCGGGAGCTGCAGCGGATCGCCAACCTGACGCAAGAGGAAGCACGCCAGATCTACCTCGAGCAGGTGGCCGAGGGCTGCCGGCAGGACGCCGCTCGGCTCATCCGAGAGATCGAGGCCCAGGCACGAGAGGAGGCGGAGCGCGAGGCGCGCCAGATCATCGGGCTGGCCATCCAGCGCTGCGCTGCCGATCAAGTGGCGGATTCGACCGTAGCCTCGGTGGAGCTGCCTTCCGACGACATGAAGGGACGCATCATTGGGCGCGGGGGGCGCAACATCCGCGCCATCGAGAGCATCACCGGGGTGGACCTGGTGGTGGACGACACCCCGGAGGCGGTCACCATCTCCAGCTTCGATCCGGTGCGGCGGGAGATCGCCCGGTTGGCGCTGCAGCAGCTGGTGCAGGATGGGCGCATCCACCCCGCCCGGATAGAACGGCTGGTGGAGAAGGCGCGGGAGGAGGTGGAAGAGCAGATCGAGCAGGCGGGCCAGGAGGCCGCCTATCAGGTGGGCATCCACGGCCTGCATCCCGAGTTGCTCAAGTGCTTGGGCCGGCTGCGGTTCCGCACCAGCTACGGCCAGAACGTGCTCAACCACTCGGTGGAGACGGCGCTGCTGGCCGGAATGATGGCCGGGGAGCTGGGTGCCGACGTGCAGTTGGCCAAGCTGGGCGGACTGCTACACGACATCGGCAAAGCCACCGACCACGAGGTGGACGGGCCCCACGCCGCCATCGGTGGGGACATTGCGCGTCGCTTCAACATGCCCCCTCTGGTGCTCAACTGCATCCTGGCCCACCACGGGGAAGAAGAGCCCCAGTGTCTGGAGGCCATCCTGGTGGAGGCAGCGGACGCCATCAGCGGCGCCCGGCCGGGAGCGCGCCGGGAGGCACTGGAGACCTACATCAAGCGCGTACGAGCGCTGGAGGACCTGGCCAACTCCTTCAAGGGGGTGGCTCAGTCCTACGCCATCCAGGCGGGGCGCGAGGTACGCATCGTGGTCAAGCCCGAGGAAGTGGACGACCTGGCTGCCATCGAGCTGGCCAAGGACGTCGCCCGGAGCGTGGAGGAGAACCTCCAGTACCCCGGGCAGATCAAGGTCACCATCATTCGCGAGACCAGGGCCGTGGACTACGCCCGGTAGCCCTTTTCCTGACATCATCTTCAGGCCGGCGGGGTCAGTCCCCGCCGGCCTTCTGGTTGCCTGCGCTCTGCCAACTCGAGTTCGCACTAGGTACGCCAGAGCCTCACGCAAAGACGCGAAGGCGCAAAGGGGCCAAGAGGTGCTCACGCTTTACTGGGCGGCGTCGCGCCTTAGCCTGAAACGCGATCCCGGTCCCTCAGCGCCCGCTGGCTTCCCGTGTTCTTCACCTTGTGCTATGCTGACCGGTACAAGGGCGTGCCCACCACGCCCTTGTTGCCTGCTTGCCAAGTAGGCAACCCCGATGCACACGAGCCCGCCGGCACCCGGTGTCTTGGCGTGCAGTTGGCGCATCGCTATAGGAGCGCGAGCATGTACGTGCGGTTGTCCAGTGGCAGAGAGATCCCCGTAGAGATGCACAAGGTCCGCATCGTCCAGAAGACGAGCCTCGTGCCCGTAGCTCGACGGCTCAGGGCCCTGGAGGAAGCGGGCTACAACACCTTCCTCCTGCGCAGCCGGGATGTCTTTCTGGACATGCTGACCGACAGCGGCACCAACGCCATGAGCGACAACCAGTTGGCGGCTATGATGGTGGCGGACGACGCCTACGCCGGGTCAGAGAGTTTCTATCGCCTGGCAGACGCCGTGAGGGAGGTGCTGGGCTTCCAGCACACCATGCCCGTGCACCAGGGCCGGGCGGCGGAGCACCTGCTGGCCAAGGCCTTCATCCAACCGGGCCACGTGATACCGATGAACTACCACTTCACCACCACCAAGGCCCAGTTCGAGCTGGCCGGGGGGACGGTGCTGGAGATCTACACCGACGAGGCTCTGAATACCGCTAGCACTGATCCCTTCCGGGGCAACGTGGACGTCGAGCGGCTCAAGGACGCCATCGCCCAGCACGGCGCCGACAGGGTGCCCTTCGTCCGTATGGAGGCCACCGCCAATCTGATAGGCGGGCAGCCCTTCTCCATGCGCAATCTGCGTGAGGTGAAGGAGGTGGTGTCCGCCCATGGGATCCCGCTGGTGCTGGATGGCAGCCTCATCTCTGAGAACGCCTACTTCATCCGCCAGCGGGAGGAGGGCTACTCCGAGAAGTCCATCTCCCAGATTCTGCAGGAAATGATGGGCTACGTGGACCTCCTCTACCTCTCGGGGCGCAAGAGCACGGCCGCCAGGGGTGGCCTCATCGCCACCAACCGGAAGGACCTCTTCGATCGCATCTTGCCCTGGCTGCCGGTCTACGAGGGCTTCGCCACCTACGGCGGCATGTCTACCAAGGAAGTGGAGGCCATGGCCGTGGGCATCCGGGAGATGACCGACCTTAACGTGGCCGGCGCCGCCGCCGAGTTCGTGCGCTACTTCGTGGAGAGGTTGCTCGAGGCGGGAGTCCCCGCGGTGACGCCTCCGGGCGGGCTGGCGGCCCACGTAGACGCCAGGCGCTTCTTGCCCCACGTCCCTCAGCACGAATACCCGGCAGGAGCCCTGGCGGCGGCCATCTACCTCGCATCCGGGGTGCGGAGCATGGAACGGGGCACGATCTCCATGGACCGGGACGACCAGGGCAACGACGTGACGTCGGACCTGGAGCTGGCCCGCCTGGCGGTGCCGCGGAGGGTGTACACCATGTCCCACATCGAGTACGCGGTGGACCGCCTGGCCTGGCTCCACGAGCATCGCCACCTGGTCAGGGGCCTGCGGTTCGTGCAGGAGCCGCCGGTGCTCCGCTTCTTCTTCGGGCGGCTGGAGCCCCTGGGGGATTGGGGGACCGGGCTGGTGCGGGCCTTCGAGGCCGACCTCGGCCCCATGTGATCCGGCCCTGAGGGTTGAAACCTACTCGCGCGTGGGCGCGCACTCCTCCTGCGGTTGCCGGAGCCGGTGGTGCTCTTGCGGGCTTTCGCAACCTGCTCGGGCGTGGGCGCGCGAACTCCTCCCGCAGTGAGGATGTGGCGGCCGCGTGCTGCCGCCCTCCCCTCGCTGCTGGCGTGCTCTGGCGCCTGACACCACCTCGCCATGAGGAGTGCGCCCCCGCACTCCCCCTCTAGGAGCGAGCGGTTAGGCCCTGGCTCTGACACCACCTCCCCACGAGGAGTGCGCGCGCCCACGCGCGCCTTGCCCCTGAAACTGACACGACGCGGAGGCGGAGGACTGGCAACACCGGTGATGCAGGTACAGACCGGTGCCGCCGGCACTTGGACTACTGTGATGGCGGAGGTATGCTAGGTGAAGGGATGAGAGCGGTAGCCTCGCCGTTCCGTGGGCAACAGAGCCGATGCCTCGCCTGAGGAGGCGCTCAGCCAAGGAGGCTGGCAATGAGCAAGATGCGCAACCTGATCGCGTCCCTAGTCGGCCTGGCTGCACTGGCGGTCCTGGCCCTGGCGATCGTCCGGCTCTACCGGGCCCAGAGCGCCATTCCAGACGCGCACGTCACGCCTCTGGTTCCTGTTGCCCAGTACGTGGCTCCAACGCCGACTCTCCCCAGCTCATTCGACTCCCCCCTTCCTATTCCGGCGCCTACGGACGAGGTTCTCCCCACACCCACCCCCATGCCCGAGCCCACCCCCTGGCCGGCGGTGGTCGAGGGTACTGGGACCTTCCCCAAGCTGGTAGTGCCCGTCCCTGGACCTATGGGATACGCAGAGGCACTCTACCTCGTAGAGGGCAGCCAGGCGCGGCTTCTGGTATCACTGGATAGCTCGACCAGCTTCTCCACGTTGAAGCCTCAGCTCTCCCCTGACGGCAGACAGGTTGCCTTCGTCTTCGCTGACCGTGAGGGGGTTAGTCGGGTCGGTATGGTGGACACGGACACCGGCGAGTACAGGCTGATCGAGGAGGCAAGAGGGGAACTGACTGGCCGCAAGTCCGGTCCGATCGAGGAGATCACTTCGGTGGCCTGGATCGCCGACGCTCGGCTCGCCTACACCAGGATTGTGTGGCCCAGCTCGGATGAGCTAGAGGCGGCACTGCATAAAGGAGAGCCCTGGCCTACACAGGATGAAGTCTGGTCCTACGACCTAGACACGGGAGAGAAGAGGGTCATCGGTGGCGGGCGCGTCTTCGGCGTCCTGGGGGCCTCTCCCGATGGACGGGATCTCTACGTCACCCGGCTCATCCCGGATGTGGGTGATGAGAGGAGGTTGGGATTCGCCCTGCTGCACCTGGACTCCGGCGAGTTGGAGAACCTCTGGCCCCAGGAAGAGGTGCCCGAGGAGACCTACATGAGTTTCGAGCTGGTCAGCCTGCCCGAAGGCAGACGGGGCCTCGCCTTCGTGGTTGTCCCCCGAGGGGAGGGCCCGGGATCTGAGCCGCCGGTCGTCTGGCTGGGCGACGTCGAGACCCTGAAGGCCGAGCCCATCTGGACGGTGACCCGTCGGGAGGAGCCGTTGCCGGGCTCGTTCCTGTATCCGACGCCAAGCCGACTGGCCTGGTCTCCGGATTCGGCCCGGAAGCTCGTTCTCCAGTACTTCGCCCCGCTGGCGGAAGAGATCTGGCTGGTGGACACAGCCGAAGACAAGAGCGACGAACTGCCAATCCCCGAGGCCCCTGGCTGGTTCGACCTCAACCTGCTAGTCTGGACAGACCAGGGAATCGTCATCCAGAGAAGAGGGCTCCTGCAGCTCCTGGACCCAGAAGGCCGCCTTCAGGCCGAGATCGCCATTGGGCGCGCACGGCCCGACGCCGCGGCCTTGCTGCAGGAGTCTCCGCTGCAAGTACCCACCCGGGCGGAGCCCGCTCCTCCGACGGCTACCGCCCTACCGCCAGACTGGATGGATGGGCGCCCTCCACGGACGCCCGAGCCCACACCTACCGTCCCGCCCTTCCCCACGCCGGTTCCCACACCCGTGGTGACCCCCATACCGGTGGCAGAACCGCCTTTCATCCCGGGCCTGGCTGAGGCGCCGCGAGAGCCCTTCCGGATCATTCTGCGGGAAGGTAACAGGCTTCTCTTGACCGATTCCGAGGGCAGTGAGCCACGCCTCCTGATCGACACCGAACAGGCTGCGGGCCTCTATCTCGGACACTACCCCGTGCAGGGCACCGAGGGACCTCCACTGCGCTGGGGCAGCGTCTCTCCTGGCGGAGACAGGGTGGCTCTGGTTGTCACCGACACCTTAGCGCTGGAGTACAAGGGTCAGCCGTACGGTTGGGATATCTACCTTCTCGATGTGGCCAGGGGTGAGTTCTCCTTCTTGGTGGAAGGCCGCGAGCCGGTCTGGTCGCCCGATGGCCAACGCATCGCGTTCGTCGGAGGCGGGGGACTGAGCGTCGTAGACGTCAACACGGGCGAGGCGAAAGTCATACTGCCCAGCGAGGAGGTGTTCCTGTATGAAAGCGCCGCCTGGTCGCCTGACGGCACCAGACTGGCGTGTGTGAGACTGGAAGACCTCATGGGAGGCCCGATCGATCTGGTCCTCGCCAACGCAGACGGCACCGGCCAAGCCACCGTGATCCCCATGCCCGGCGCATACAGCCCCTTTGACCTAACTTGGCTCCCCGGCTCGAACGCCCTGCAGTTTGTCTGGGCAGAGGAAGATCCGAAGCTGGCGCTGTACTTCGACAACCTGTGGCGTCTCGACGCAACAGCGCTTGAGCTCACCAGACTCACGCAGACGGCCATCGTGCGTTCTGCCAGCATAGCTCCGACGGACGCACGCTGGGTTGCCCTCGCCGCTGAGTTCCCGTTCGAACAACCGCTCATGCCCCCGGGAGTCCCCGGTCCCGGCTCGAGCCTCTGGCTCTTCGATACCGAAACGGGGAACACGGTCCGGCTGACGGAAGCCTTGGGCAGCCTCCTCAATGTCCAGTGGTCGCCGGATGGCACTCGCCTGCTCTTTGAGAGAATGGATGACGGCCTGTGGTCGCTAGACTTGGTCGACGGAGCGATGGAGCCCGTTCAACCGCGTATGGCAGACTTCGTGGTGATCTGGTAGGGAGGCACCTGGAACACATCCAGAGGCAAGTGCTCAAGCCTGTCGGCCGCTACTCTGTTGCTGGCCCTCGTGCCTGCTAGGGCAGCATATCGTACGCAACGTCCGATCACGAACGATGGCGGTCGGCTGAACCAGGACCAGCTACATGGGGAGGTCTGAAGCAGCCACCCGCCCACCAGCAGGAAAGGCCGGCCGGCCCTTCCTTGAGCCCCTCCCCTTCCCCGTGCTACCATAGCCCCACGCTCAACTGAGATCGGGAGTCACTCACTTGCCGGATCGTCCCCTGTCCCTCGACCAATACGAGTCCCTCTACCCCCCGCGCGGCCTCCCGCCCGGGGCGGAGGTTACCCGGGTGGCGCCCAGCCCCACCGGCCGGCCCCACATCGGCACCGCCCTCCAGGCCGTGGTGGACCGGGCCCTGGCCGATAAGACCGGGGGCCGCTTCATCCTGCGCATCGAGGACACCGACCGCAAGCGGCTGGACGACCGGGCCGTGCATGAGATCGTGGCGGCGCTGGAGTGGCTCGGTATCGCCCCCGACGAGGGCCCGGAAGTGGGCGGGGACTACGGTCCCTACGTCCAGAGCCAGCGGCTGCCCCTCTATCAGGCGGCGGCAGAGTGGCTCCTGGAGCACGGCCACGCCTACCGCTGTTTCTGCCCTCCCGAGCGACTGGAGGAGGTGCGCCGGGCCCAGCAGGCCGCCGGCCAACTCCCCATGTACGACCGCCACTGCCGCAGCCTTAATCCCGAGGAGGCCCGCCGGCGCCTGGAAGCGGGAGAGCGCTGCGTGGTGCGTCTGGTGGTGCCGGATGAGGCCGAGTTCCGCTTCCAGGATCCCCTGCGGGGCGAGATCGTCTTCGACTCCCGCCAGGTGGACGATCAGGTGCTGCTCAAGTCGGACGGCTTTCCCACCTACCACCTGGCCGTGGTGGTGGACGATCACTTCATGCGGGTGACCACCGCCATCCGGGGGGAGGAGTGGATCTCCTCCACCCCCAAGCACCTGCTCCTGTACCGCTACTTCGGCTGGGAGGTGCCCCGCATCGTGCACACTCC
Source organism: Anaerolineae bacterium (assembly GCA_013178015.1). Lineage (NCBI taxonomy): Bacteria > Bacillati > Chloroflexota > Anaerolineae > Anaerolineae bacterium. The sequence goes on along the minus strand of JABLXR010000085.1, from coordinate 239 downwards.
CCTTCTGCGGGACGCCAGCCGGCGCAAGCTCTCCAAGCGCTCCGGCGATACCTCCATCGAGTGGTACCGCGACCAGGGCTACCTCCCCGAGGGCTTCCGCAACTTCCTCACCCGCATCATCTGGGCCCACCCGGAGGAGAAGGACGTCTACTCCTACGAGGAGTTCGTGCGCCTCTTCGATATTCGCCAGCTCTCCACGGCCGGTCCCGTGGCCGACCGGGATCTCCTGGACTTCATCA
>JABLXR010000084.1 GCA_013178015.1 Anaerolineae bacterium | reverse complement strand
CCTGGCCCTCAACCTCCTGCGCTCCCTAGGCTTCCCCCTTGTCCCCGACGCCATCCGTCACCTGCGTCTCCACCCTGAAGCCAGCCTCGCCCTCCTCACCCAACCATAGGAGGGTTGAAAAGCCCTGGGGCGGAGCCGGTTCCGTTTGACCGATCTTCCGCGTCGGGCTATACTTAACAGTGCTACAAGCCACCCTAGCTCAATGGCAGAGCAGACGCTTCGTAAGCGCCAGGTTATCGGTTCAAGTCCGATGGGTGGCTCCAGATGGGCCCATAGCTCAGCGGCAGAGCGGCCGGCTCATAACCGGTTGGTCCCTGGTTCGAATCCGGGTGGGCCCACACCCATAGCTACTGGACACTGCCTCCGGCACCCCGGCCGGGGGTAGTCTGGTTTCCAGGGCGGTGACAGTCCCTAGCGGCCCCAGCAGAGCCTCTCCCTCGGCGCATTTGCCTATTGACAAAGCCCGGCCCACAGCGTATCATGATGTTAGAAATACCGCACATACCGCCGGATCGCGCCATGGGGGAGGCAAGCGCGGGGTTGAGGAAGCTCTCTGTGGCTCTCTCGATCTGCTTCCTGCTGCTGCTGGTGCTGTCGCACCTGGCTCTGCGGACGTACTACGTCGCCGTCGCCCTGGTGCTAGCAGCTGTCGCAGCCGGTCACCGGGAGCTGTGGTCTCTGGTGCGATGGCGCAGGCTGCCTCCCTTCGACGAGCGGGTGCAGGAGAACGTGTCCCACAGTGTCCGCAATGGTTTCGCCTTCCTCCTCATCGCTTCAGCTCTCCTTGCCTCCATTCTGACCCTGCGGCCGGCTTCCGGCCCCGCTGCCTCCAAAGTCGTCAGCTGGCTGCTGCTCTCGGGCGTGTTCGTGTATGTGGTGTCCTATGTCTTCTACGACCGGGTAGCGCCGGTTCTGAGCGAAAGGAGTATGGCGGTGCTGAGGACCTTCCTGGTGATCGCTGGTGCGTCGGTGGCCGCGTTCGTAGTCAGTGCCGTGCTGCACAACGCCGTGAGCGCCCTGTTCGGCATCGAGGAGCCCGTGTTCTTCACCATCGCCGTACTGCTCGCTCCTGCCGGCTTCCTGGTGGGCGTGCTCGGGAGCGCCTTCCTCTTCCTGAAGGGCCTGCTCTCCAGAACGCCCCAGTAGCCTACAGCTGGGGCAGGCGCCGCACTGGGGAGATCGGAGTGGGCGGCCGCGAAGCCGGGTCGAGGATGCCGCCTGCCGGGCTCCACCTACGAGTGCAGGAGAGATGCTGAAGACGAAGATCAAGGAGTATCGCGCCAAGCACAACCTGACGCAGGCAAAACTGGCCCAGATGGTCGGAGTGAGACGAGAGACTATCGTGTTCCTGGAGCAGGGCAAGTACAACCCTTCTCTGAGGCTGGCTCACGACGTGGCCCAGGCCCTCGGGGCCCGGATCGAAGACGTCTTCATCTTCGACGATGGGCAGCCCGGCATGGAGGACGGGGAGGGCTAGAGCTGCAGACGCGCAGGATGCCAATGGTTGTCGGACTCATCAGCGCTCAGTGCGGCGATGTGGCTGGTCGGTACCTCAATGGTGCTCTCCCCGTCGGGCACCGGCATAGGCGGATCCGTCGCTCGCTACGTGATCTACTCCCTGGACTCCATCGGGGAGGTGAGCGCCACCGCTGTCGCCTGGATCCTGGGGGTGACGGGTGGCCGTGCTGGTCGCCTTCGGGGCCGTATCGCCGGTCGGCGCAGTCTGTCTGCTGCAGCGAAGGCGGCGGAATCGGGGTCTGGCGGGGTCGTCGGCCACTCTCATCACTCAGTTCTACCTCGGCATACCGGCCACGGTGCTCACCGGCCCGTCGAGGTCCGAGTTCAGGCGCCGACAGCCCGGCCGCCAGGATGACGGCCGCGCTGAGGCGCTTCGTTCTCAGGCAGGCGCCCTCTTGGGCTGCCTGTTGCCCTCTGGCCCTACGCCGGCTGCACCGCTTCTCCTGGGGGCTGGCCCTGCTCTTCGTAGGAGTCCTGATGGGGGTGCAGATCGGACGCATCTTCCTGACCGGCGAGTGGTACGGAGTGCCGGTGCGTTGAGGAGGGGTCGAGGCGTTCCGGGGCGGCGCCGGAAGCCTCGGCGGCCGGCAGCGGCATAGGCCACCTGGGCGCGGACCTGGGGCGGCCGGCAGGGCGCGGGCCGGCCCGTCTACGGAACGACGATGCTCCCGTAGCCGGAGGGTGTGACGCTCGAGTCGTAGGCGTACGTGTCGTCGCGGTCGAAGCTGACCGTGGTGGTGAACCGCGCTCCCGGAGCGACCAGCTCGGGCGAGTCCGGTCCTGGGACGGCCCAGTTGTAGCCGATGGTGGCCCCGCGGGGCCCGTAGAGAGTGCCGATCACCAGGGGGTTCCGCACGCTCACCGGGTACTGATTCTGGACGGCCACGTCTATGGCCCATCCATTCGCCGTCTGGCGCAGCTCCTGCGAAAGCACGGTAAGGTAGCCCGTCGGCTCCCAGTCGGCGCTGGCCCGGTAAGAGACCCAGTCCTCAACTGGCTGGTCCGTGTAAGCCAGGAAGGGACGCTTCTCGCCCGGTGGGATGACCTGGGCCAGGTCGCCAATGGTGCTCACTTGGTCCACAGGAGAGCCGGTACCATCCAGCAGCTCCACTGTCACCTGATGAAGCCAGATGGCCGACGAGGTGTCGTTCCAGACCTCGCCGAAGAAACTCACCGTATCGGCGGCGGCGCTGGGGCGCAAGTTGATGATCCGCACCTCAGCGCTCCCCGTGCCCGCCTGAGCCACGAAGGGGATGAAGATGAACTCCTGAGCGTGGGCCGTAACCAGGCTCCCCAGTAAGAAGCCGATGGCCAGCGGAACGAGAGGTATTCGAGATCGCCGCATGGTCACATCCTCCAGCGATGGCACATAGGCAGTATACACGCTCGATTGGTGGCGCAAAGGGCAGAGGGACAACTCGGAATCGGGGGAAGAGCGCGTTCGCGCGGCAGTCCTACGGGAAAGGCGACATAAGCTGCCCAGCCGAGCCCTCCGGTGCGGCCAGCGCGAGCCCTGGCGTCGCTCGGCGAGAGCTTCCTACCCTCGGCGGGCCGGCCGGGGGCCGATCTAGGCTGGCGCCAGCCTGGCCACTCCATGGTCCGGCGGGCGGTGCAGGCCCCCGCGCCTATGACAGCGAGGCCAGAACGGCCCTCAGGCCCTGGGTGGTCAGGCGAGTGGCTTCAGCCGGCGACTTGCCTGCCGGCTGGTAGTGGGTCTCGACGGAGACGACACCCCGGTACCCGTCGGCCATGAGGGCGGCGAGCTGTCCCTTGTAGTCCACTTCGCCGTCGCCGATCCTCTCCCAGGCGGTCAGCCCGGTGGCCGGGTCGAGAAGCCGAGCGTCCTTGAGGTGGACGTGGGCCACGTAAGGCTTCACCTGATCGTACCCTTCAGGAAACGCTGCTTCCTCGCCGGAGACGAAGGCGTTGGCAGGGTCCCAGACGACCTTGAGGTGGGGCGAGCCCACCGCCTCGACGATGCGGCGAGTGTTGTGGCCAGTGTTGGCCCAGCAGGAGCGCACGTTCTCCAGGCCGAGATCCACTCCGGCCTCATCCGCAACTTCGCAGATGAGGCGGAGAGCATGGCCCAGCTTCTCCAGCATACCGGGCTCGATCTCCCCTCCTGCCGGGAGGCGGGGCGATGGGTTGCCCAACCCGACCATCCCCTCCCGGCGGAAGGAGAAAGTGCGCGCCAGAGGGGAGCCGAAGTAACGAGCCGCCTCCAACACGCGTCGCATGGATTCCAGCTCACGTCGGAAAGGCGGGTCGCTGGCGAGCTCGTCCAGCCTCAAGTGGCCCAGGTAGACCATCTTGAAGGTGGACGGCCCCACCATAGCGACCTGGAGACCGTGCTGGTGCAGGAGCTCGCGCATCCTCTCCCGGTCGGCCTCGCTTGTCTGGTCGAGCGGCCGGCCCCATAGGGAGCCGAACTCCACGTGGGTCATGCCCAGGTCGCGGGCGAAGGGGAGAGAGACCTCCGGATCGGGGTGGATCTCCTCCAGGACTACGCCCAACTTGAAGGCATAGGGCCAGTCATCGGTCACGACACCTCTCCTCTTCGACGCCCGGGAGTGCCCTCCGAGCCAGCAGGTCTAGGGATGCCCGGTGCTCGAGCCCTGGCCTTCCTGTCCGTCACTCGGGTGGTAGGCTGTCCAGGCTCAGACGCAGCACTCCCACGTCCTCTTTGTTGATGGAGTACACTACGTACAGGTGATTTTCCAGCACCATGGAGTGGGGGTACTGGTATCCGTGATCCTTGTAGGTGCCCTCGAAGATTGGGGCCGTCTCCTCGTTGCGCAATATGTAGGAATCGGTCCAGTCCTCGCCGTCGCGACTCAGAGAGAGAACCAGGAGGGTGCGGTACTCCCTCTGTGTCGACGGGTTGCCCACGTAGTAGAAGCGCCCGCCCCGCTCAGGCTCGGCGGCACCTGAGCCAGGAAGCCGGCCCAGGTGGAACTTGGCCACCGAGTCGGTGAACTCGGTGCGCTCGGGGATGGACCAAGTCTCGCCGTCGTCGGTGCTGTAGGTGTGCCAAAGCCGGTCGGTGCCCGAGCGCAAGAGCATGTGCAGGACACCGTCGTCGGTCTGGATGAACGATCCCTCGTTGAGCACGGGGTGCGGTGTCTCGAAGTAAGGCGCTGCCTGTCGAAAGCCCACCGAGTCGTCTACATAGGGCCTGGGCATCTTGCGAGGGTAGATACCGGCAGGGATCCATCCGCTCAGACCCGAGGGGTCGTCGGTGTAGGGGAACATCATCCCCCCGCACATGATGAGGCGGCCAGACCGGATGGGCTGGGGGCCGTGGTTGGGGACGAAGCGCTCCAGGATGGGGATAGGCTGGCCCCAGTGCTCCCCGTCGGTGCTGGTGAGGGCCCAGGTCTTGGTGTTCTTGTGAGGGGTCTCCTGGATGTGATCGGGCTTGCGGGAGCCTGGGGGCAGGTCGTACTCGTACTCCCCGATGTAGGCAACCAGGGTGCCCTGATGGACGTGCCAGCCCCCGGCGGTGAAGGTGAGGCCGAAATGCTCGCCCATGCGGGTGTCAACGAGAGGGCTAGGGGTTGTCCAGTGAACGAAGTCGTCAGAGGTGGAAAGCATCACCCGCTGGCCCACATCGTCCTCGTCTATCCAGCCGTTGGAGAACATGACGTAGAAGCGATCACGGAAGAAAGTGATGTGCGGATGGTGGCTGTAGCTCCAGGGGGACCAGGCCTTGTAGATGAGGGCGGTCTCTACCGGAAGCTTGGGCAGGCCCGTGCCTTTGTAGTCCTCGCCGATGTAGTTGCGAATCACTTGAGCGACCCCTCCAGCAGTGATTGCCCGAGCTGTAACGCGTCCCAGCTCGTCACGCCTCACGCCTCACGCATCATCCTTTGGTGCCGGTGAGGGCGATGCCCTGCACGAAGTACCGCTGCCCGATGATGAAGAGCACGACCAGGGGGAAGACGGTGATGGTAGTGCCGGCCATGAGCAGGCCCCACTCGGTGAAGAACTGATTCTGGAACGTCTGCAGCCCGAGCTGTAAGGTGCGGGTCTTCTCAGTCATGGTGATGACCAGGGGCCAGGTGAAGTCGTTCCAGGAGTCCTGGAAGGCGAAGATGGCCAGGGTAGTGAGGGCCGGCTTCATGAGAGGCATCATAATGCGCCAGAAGATGGTAGCCTCGCTGCAGCCGTCCATGCGGGCGGCGTCGGCGAGCTCGCCGGGGAGAGTGAGGGAGAACTGGCGGATCAGGAAGATGCCGAAAGCGCTGATGGTATTGGGCAGAGTGAGGCCGACGAGGGTATCGATGAGGCCCGTACCGCCGCTGCCAAAGATGTTGTTGCCGCCGGCCAGAGGCCAGCGCTTGAGGATGACGAACAGCGGGATAAGGAGCATCTGGAAGGGAATCATCATGGTCGCCAGCACCAGCACGAACAGCGCATTCTGGCCAGGGAAGCGAAGCCGGGCAAAGGAGTAGCCGGCCATTGAACACAGAGTCACCTGGCCCAGGGTACTGAACACGGCGTACACGGCCGTGTTAAGGGCGTACCGCGAGAATCGCGCCTTCTGCCAGGCATCCACGTAGTTGCCCCAGTTCAGCTCGCGTGGGATCCACGAGGGCGGGAATTCGAAGATCTGGTAGTCGGGCTTGAGGGAGGTAGACAACATCCAGACGAAAGGCACGATCATCAGGATGCTGCTGGCGGTGAGGACGACGTAGAGCAGCGCCCGCGTGCTCAGCTTGCCCAGCCGGCCGCCACGGTACAGGCCTGCCTTGTCGATCAGGGAGCGCGTGTTGGCCGTCAGTCCCATCTTGCTCTCCCTCTACCAGTACTCCACATCGCTGCGCAGGAAGAACCAGTTGATCATGGACAGGATGAAGATGATGGCAAAGAGCACCAGCGCTTCGGCGGCACCGTAGCCCATGCGCAGGTACTTGAACGCATTCAGGTAGATCTGGTGCACGATAGTAGTAGTGGCATAGCCGGGGCCCCCCTGGGTCATGACGAAGACGCTGCCGAACACCTGAAAGGAGCTTATCACCGAGGTGACGAAGATGAAGAAGGTGGTGGCCTTGAGAAGGGGCAGGGTGATGCTCCAGAACTTGTGCCAGGAGCTGGCCCCGTCAATCTCGGCCGCCTCATACAGGTGCCCTGGAATCCCCTGCAGGGCTGCCAGGTAGATGATCATGCTGTAGCCCAAGCTCTTCCACACCGACATGAACATCACCGAGGGCAGCGCCAGCCGGGTGTCCATGAGCCACCGTTGAGGGGGCAAGCCCACCATCTCCAAGCCGGCGTTGAGGATGCCCACATCGGTGGCGAACATCCACATCCATACCACGGCGCTGGCCACTGTGGAGGTGACCACCGGCAGGTAGTAGGCGGTGCGGAATATGACGATGCCCCGTATCTTCTGGTTCAGAAGCAGGGCCACGAAGAGGGATAGTACCATGCCCGTGGGCACCACCCCCAGGGCATACAGGGCGGTGTTTCTCAGGGCAGTCCGGAACACCTTGTCCGTAGCCAAGTAGCTGAAGTTCTCCAAGCCGGTCCAGATCGGTGCTCGGGTGAACTTGAAGTCGGTGAAGCTCAAGTAGCAGGCGAAGCCCATGGGGATCACTGAGAACACGAGGAAGAGCGCCATGGGCACGATGACAAACAGGATGCCCGTTCTCCGTTGGTCGCGGGCCACGGGCCCGAGGGCCCGTCGGGCCGGCACTGCGCTCGGTCTCAAGGTCCGAACGGCGCTGGGCTGGACAGCTGCCATTGGTCCTCCTCAAAGGAGCCAGGAGTCAGGAGCGAAGGAGATAGGAGCCGGGAGGGAAGAAGCCAGGCTCTGTGAACTTGGTGGAGACCTTAGTCTCCCGGGCTCCTACGCCACTGCCGACGTCGCCTGTCCTGGCGCCCACCTCCTGACTCCCATGCTCCTGGCTCCTGTCTCCTTGCCTTACGGCCGAGCCAGAATCTGATCTACTGCCGCCGCCGCGTCATCGAGGGCCTGGTCCGCGCTCTTGTCTCCCACCAGCGCCAGCTCGATCTCCGCCGAGAGCGTGTTGAAGATCTCGCCGTACTTGGTGGTCTGCGGCATCTCTACGGTGTACTGCAAAGCCTCCGTGACGGGAGCGATGCGCGGGTCCTGCATCACGCTCTCGTCCTCCATGGCTGCCAGAGTGCTGGGCGGGCGGAAGATGTCCTTGGCCCAGCGGACCATCACCTTGGGCTGCATCCAGTACTCGATGACGCGCCAGGCCTCCTTGGGGTGCTTGGCATTCTTGGGGATCATTAGGGCACAGGCAGAGGCGATCTGAGCAAAGCCCTTGGGCCCGGCCGGCAGACCGACGAGCCCCCAGTTCTGGAACTCGGGCCGCCAGCGGACGATTCTGCGGGTGGCCGCGGGGACGTCGAAGGTCATGGCCATGGTCTCAGCGATGAAGGGCTCGTTGACCGAGTCCTCGAACTCCTCGCCCCAGCCGAAATCGGTGACCTTGTCCTCGTAGATCAGCTTGACAAGGTTGTTGAGGACCTCCTTGCCTTCGGGGCTGTTGAACTCGGCCTTGGTAAGGTCGTCGTTGTACATGCGCCCGCCCCAAGCGTAGAGCCAGGGCATGAAGACCCGGGGGCCACTCCAGGCGCCGATGCCGACCCCAGAAACCAACAGCTTGCCGGACGCATCACGCTTGCTGGTAGCGATGGCGGCCTCTCGGAACGAATCCCAATCTCGGGGAGGCTGCTCCGGGTCGAAGCCCGCCTCGGCAAGCAGGTTCTTGTTGTAGTACAGAACCATAGTATCGGCATAGACCGGTATGCCCCAGACCTTGTTGTCGTACATGCACAGGGAGATGACGCCGCGCGGGAAGCTGTCAATCTTGACTGTCTCTGAGGCCTCCATGAAAGGCCCGAGGTCAGTCAGGGCGTCTATCTCGGCGTACCCAGGGATGTAGTCGGCCTCGTTACCCAACAGGTCGGGCACGATGCCGCCGGAGACGGCAGTGAGAAACTTCTGGGCCGTCTCGTCGCTACCGAAGGTGGGCTCATGAACCACCTCGATGTCGTCCGAGGCGGCATTGAAGGCGCTCAGGAGCGCAGCGCGTCCCTCCTCCTTGGAGCCCACCAGCTCCGACCAGAAGCTGACTTGGACCTTCTCGGTTGGCCCGGGGGCCACTGTCACTACCTTCTCGACTTCTTTGACTACCTCCCTGGTCACCTCCTTCTCGACCACCTGGGGGGTGGCTGGGGCACAGCCGACCACCACGGCGCCGGCTGCTGCCAGCGCTGACTTTCTGACGAAGTCCCGACGGGTAAGCCTGCTCTTCCTCACGACACACCTCCTTGTGGTACCACTCCGGCCGCGGTGCCGGCTCACCGCTTCCGGCGAATGAACCCAAAGACTCTGGGAACCGGCCCAGGAAGCTAGGCTCTGGCTGCTCGGTCGGTCACTGGTGGGCGATGGTTATGGCAGCGGCCGCCGTACGGTGACCCTTATGAGGCGGATGTCGTAATGGGCGTCATGGCGCATGTTCTGGATGTCAAGCTGGTCTATATCCATCTGGCTGCCTGCCATGATGGTGACCTTCTTGGAGTCGGGGATCTCGAACACGGCACAGCTCATCCCGGCATCCCGATATCCTTCGTCTATGCCCGCGTTCCAGGGCTCGAGGCGCATGTGCTCGCCCCAGAGGTTGTTGATGCGCATCTTGACGCCGGAGCGCGGGTACTTCCATTCCAGCGGTTCGGCGTGCAGGATGATGAACCCGGGGGGGCAGCAGGCGCTGCCTATGACAGTGACGCCGACGATGGGCTCCTCTTCCACGAAGGTGATGGCACCGTAGGGCGGCACGTCGAGTTCCACGCCGTCCTCGTTGAACTCGGCGCCGACGTAAGGGTCCGTCCGGCCCAGCTCGACGTGGAAATTGTCGTAATTGAAGGGGGCCCAGTACTCGTAGACCACCGGCATGTAGGCCAACCGCTGTTGGCGCTGACCGCTCTCGGCGATGCGGGTCACCTCCAGCTCGGCGTCGGTGAACTGCCCCGGCCGCCCCTCTCGCCATGGGTTCTTGACCGCTGCTCGCGATATGGCCATACCGTCATCCTCCTATGATGAGCGTGTCTCACGCTGGGAAGACGCCGACGGTCCCCCATCAGGGCATCTCGCTCCTCTTGTGAACTGGGTCGGCGACTCGCAGCGCATAGCACTGTGTCTGGGCTGAGTGGGGGACGCCGCAGCGGGCAAGAGACCCGTGGCAGACGGGGGAAAGGCCCTCAGGGCGCGACTCGTGAGGGTGCCTGGCACGTTGCCGGCAACGAACGCACCCCAGGCAGCCGGGAACCGACTGTCTGAAGACAGGCGCATCCTGATCTCCGCCTGACGCGAACTGACGATATCAGGGAAACACAGCGTAAGTCTATGGCAGAAGCGGACCCACGTCAATGCCCCAACCGGGCACTTAGGGCTTTCTCAAAGTCCTGGGGCAGGCCACCAGAGATGGCTATCGGAGCCAGGCTGGGCGCTATCGGACGCTGCATCGCCTCTGTTCCCTGCCTGCTGGCTGGCCGGTGGTGGTTCCTGGCCCGCGCCAGATGGCAGCT
>JABLXR010000083.1 GCA_013178015.1 Anaerolineae bacterium | reverse complement strand
ATGCCTCGAAGCCTTCGGTGAACCAGTCGTACACGCCGGCGAGGAGGTCGTGGGCCTCCTTGCGCTTACCCTGATCGCGCCAGAGGCGGGCCAGGGCAGTGGCGGCCTGTAGCTCGAAGAGCTTGGCTTCCTGGTGCTGAGCGATCTCGATGGCGCTGCGGTAGCGGGCCTCGGCCAGGTACTCGTCGTCACGCCAGGCGCGTTGGCGGTGCAGGTCGCCCATGACCTGGTGCAGCTGTGAGTCCGCCGCGCGCCCAGCGGTGGACCGCGCCACCCGCAGCCCCAAGGCGGCTGCCTTCAGCCCCGCGTCCGGCCTCCCTGCCCGCAGGTAGCCTAGCCCCAGCCAGTAGAGCATCGCGGGGATGCCGTTTAGGCAGTGTTCGGCCAGACGGGCTTCCACGGAGGCCCGTATCAGCTTCGCGCCCTCGTCTGCTTGACCCATGTCGACCAGGATGCACCCCCGGCAGTAGTGGGCATAGGTGCCCCAGTAGCTCCAGCCGCCGCCAGCGTCCCGCTCTAGTGCTTCCAGTGCCGATAGCCACCGGGCCAGCGAGGTGGCATCCCTAGAAGTGAGATGAAGGCACCCGGCTACGTAGTTGCGCGCCATGGTCAGAACGGCTTCGTGCCCGGACTCCTCGGCCATGGCCAGGCATTCCTGGCACTGGTGGCGCGCCTGATCGGGATAGCCCAAGATGTACAAGATGGTGCTTAGATCAAACCAGATGAAGGGGAAACGGGCCATGTCCATGTACTCGCCGCGGTGAGTTGATATGAATTCCACGGCTCGGGCCAGGTGGAAACGGGCTCGGTCAAACTGCCCGGTGGGGAACAGGATCCGGCCCATGAGCCGGTCTGCCCAGGCCAGGGTGTGCGGGTCCCCGGCGGCAAGCAGCTCGTCAAAATGCGCCGCCACCAGCTCCGCGTGCCGGTCATACTCCGCCCGGTCCTGGTGGAAGAAGATGAGCCGGGAGAGCACCTGTAGGAATCGCTCGGTGTCGCCGGCCTTCCGGCAGAGCGCCAGAGCTCGGTGGTAGAGCGGCAGCAGTTCGGGGGCGGCGCCACCTTTGATATGGTTGGCGACCGTGGTGAGTCCCAGTTGCAGATCCAGTTCCGCGCGCGGATCACGCTGCGTTTCCGGGAGGCTCCCCATCAGGTCAAGCCCGTGGCGGTAGTGGGCCTCCGCCTCCGTGAGGGCCGCCATCCATTGCGCCCTATCTGCCGCCTGAAGGCAGTGCCGCGCTGCCTTCAGAGCCAGCCCCGCCTCCTCATAGTGCCGGGCCAGCTGGAGCGCTATCTCTCCCGCCCTCTCTCCCCAGATAGCTTCCAGCGTTTGAGCGACGGCCTCATGCAGGTGTGCTCGCTCCACCTGGTCCAGACTCTGATAGAGGTAACGCTGGAAGAGATGGTGCCGGAAGCGGTAGTGGGATAGCCGCTGCCCGTCCAGCCGCTCCAAGCTCTGAGCCTCCACCAGTTGGTGCTGGCGCCCCAGCTCCTCACTCAGGCCGCCTACCACTCGCTCCGGCTCCACCCCCAATACCCGGGCGGTCACCTCGGCGGTGAAGCTCGCTCCTTGCACGCTGGCTACCCGGAGCATCGCTTGCATGGCTGGGGGCAACCTGCCGACTCGCTCGGCGATGATGGCCTCTACCCGAGCCGGCAGCTCCTCCCACCGCACCGGCTCCCTCGTCACCCAGCGTCCCTGCTCGTCACGCTCCAGGTCGCCGCGTTGGCGCATGCCGCGCAGCAGTTCCACAGTGAACAGGGGGTTGCCTCCGCCGCGCCCGTGGAGCGCCTCGCGGAAGTCGGCTCCCAGGACGTTGGGCTCCGAGTCCACCAGGGCCTCGACGAACCGACGGTCATCGGCCCGGTCCAAGTCCACTACGATGTCGCCGAAGCGACGCTGAAACTCGTGCAAGACTGGCTCTAGCGGATGGCGCTCCTCCGGGGCGGAATCGCCATGCGCACGGCTCAGTCCGTTGGCCGGCCCGAGGGACAGCTCGACCGACCGGTACACTCCCAGGATCAGGACGCGCTCGCCGGCCAGATGGCGGCCCAGGTGGAAGAGGAGGCTGATGGAGCCAGCGTCAGCCCAGTGTAGGTCCTCAAGGATCAGCAGCAGGGGCTGCCCCCTCGCTAGCTCCCGGAGCACCTCCGTGTACTGCTCGAACATTGCCACCTGCCCCTCGCCCCCATCGCCGGGGCGCTCCCGCCGTCTCTCCACGACGTCACGCACGCGCTGGGCCCAGGAGGCTTCGGGAGAGGCAGCGGCTTCGACTCGCGACAGCAACGCCTCGGCATCCACGAAAACCCCCACCAGGTCCGATCCAGCCTCGACGAGCGCCAGCGAGGTCTGAGGCAGCAAGGCCCACAGTCTGGCCACCTCCTCACGGCTGATAGCGCCCGCGGCCCAGCGGTGCGCCACGTCCCCACTCAACTGGGCCAGGATCTCGCGAAAAGCCAAGTACGGGTCACCGATGCCGGTGTAGGCGTTGCAGTGACCGGTCGCCGTAACGAGATCAGAGTGTGCATCGCGCGCTCGGCGTGCCACCTCCTGCACCAGAGCCGTCTTGCCGGAGCCTGCCTCTCCGGTGACGAAAGCGATACATGTCTGCCCGGCAAGCGCCCGATCCAGTCGGCTCAGCAACTGCGCCGCCTCGCGCTCCCGGGCGACGAACAGCGGTTGTCGGTAGCGTTCCTCCTGAGACAAGAAGGACGGCAGCTGCGTCGTCAGATCGTCGGCGGGCGCTGACTTGAGAGGGAACTGGTGCGTGCGGATGCGCTGGTAGAGGGCGGTAGTCCGAGCGTCCGGCTCGCTGCCAAGCTCGCCGAGCAGGAGGCGCCGACACATCTCGTAGTGCCTCAGGGCAGAGGAGCGTTGGCCCGCCAGGGCCAGCAAGCGCATCAGTTGACGGTGCCCTGCCTCTTCAAGCGGCTCCAGTTCCACCCAGCGCCGGGCGTATGCCAGCGCCTCCTGCCGGTCGGCACCCAACTCCCCCTGGGCCGCCAGCTCCCCCAGCGCAAGAACCGCCAGGCGCCGGTACCGCTCCCGCCGGACCACCACCCACTCCTCGAAGGCCTCGCTGTCCGGAAGGGAGAAACCCGACAGGAACTCGCCCGTATACAGGCTTGCGGCACGCGCCAGGCGCTCTTGGCATTCCAGGCACGGCCCATGGGCCTCGTGCGCATGTACCCGGCAGGTCTCGAGCAAAGCCTCAAGTTCCACCGCATCCACCCAGCACTCGTCACCCGGCCGCAACTCGATGGCCTCCCGGGTGACGACCAGCCAGGGAGTCGATCCACCAAGAACCTTCCGCAGAGCAAACAGCGCCTGACTGAGAGACTGGCGCGCACTCGTCTCAGGGTAGTCTGGCCACAGGAGCCCGGCCAGGGCCTCACGCCGGTGGGGGCAGTCATGTTCCACGGCCAGATAGGCGAATAGGGCGCGGACCTTGTCTGAGTAGAAGCTGGTGACTCGGTGCCCATCCACGGTGACTCGAAAGGCGCCTAGAAGCCTAGTAACCACACGTGCCATGGCGATCCCTCCCCGCGAGTCTGGGCGCCCGTGCCCGGGAGGAAAGTCAGGGGACAATGAAACGGTACAGTGATCTCGTAGCGGTATTAGCTCAATTGATGATCGCATCTTCCTAGACCGTAGTCAACCGCTCATGAGAGTCCAGTGAGGTTGCCATTAGACACGCCGGCCAGAATGGGGTCAGAAGGCACCAGTGAGGGTGACGGGGGCGCCAGCCGTGACAGCGGCATTTGGCCCTCCAGCTGGCTCCACCCGAAGACCGGCGCTGCCCGATTGCCTGGATCGGGTCGGTACACCGGCTTGCGCAGCAACCTGAGAGCGCGGCGGATGCGTGCCTCGCCGCTCGTTGGACTGCGCGCCGAGGGAGGTGACGAGGTGATTGGTCTCCGTCCGCGTTCGTTAGCGACCGTGTTGTTGATCGCCGGGGCAATGGCCGTGGTTCGGACAGAACTGCAGCGAACGGCCCAAGCCCGCCTGGTACTTACCCCCACCTCGACGATCGCCCCTCGCCCTACGAGGATGCTGCCAACCGAGGCGCTCCCGACGCCGACTGCACTACCCCCGACCACCACGGCCGAGATCGCGCGCGAGATAGACCTGCGCCTAGTCAAGTTACATGAGGGGGGCTGGTTCAGCGGCGTCGTCCTGGTGGCCCATGCCGGGGAGGTGGTTTTCACTGGGAGCTACGGCTTGGCCGACCGGGCACAGGGGCGGCCTCTGACGGATGACACCCGGTTCTACGTGGGCCAGTTGGCCGAGGAGTTCACCGCTGCAGCGGTCCTCATTCTGGAGCAGGAAGGGAAGCTGTGGGTACACGACCCGGTCTGCCGGTATCTAGCCTACTGCCCTGACGGATGGAAAGGGTATAGCATCCATCAACTGCTGGCCACTCCCCCCTCAGCCGAGCTGCCTCCGGAGTCGTCTCCTGGGTACGTAGCCTCCGACTGGGAGCGGGTGAGTGATAGACTGCCGAGCCGGCTAGAAAGCAACGGTGCCGCGTACCTCGCGGCCACCACAGTGATCGAGCAGGTGTCAGGTATGAGCTACTGCGAGTTCATCCAGGAACGCATCTTTAGCCCGCTCGGAATGGCTGACAGCGGCTGCAGCGACCCGGGTGAGCAGCTGGCGCAGGGGTACGCGGCCGCCTGGTACCCGGTCCTCAAGGCGTCCCAGCGCGTGCCGGCCGGCGCTGCCACCGGTGTCTACTCCACCGTGGGAGACGTTTGGCGCTGGGAGCAAGCGCTTCTGGGAGGCCGCCTTCTGGATCCGGTGACCTGTTCGCGCATGTTCACCATGCACACATCTCTGGACCTCCAGCCGAATAGCTACTGGGGGTATCCGTATCTAGGCTACAGCTACGGCTGGTTGGTCGGGATGGAACGGACCCACCGCCTGTTTCGAGCCGGAGGCCACATCACCGGCTACTCGGCCTTACACATTCGCTACGACCGGGACCAGCTTACCATAATCGTGTTGAGCAACCACGAGTACTCCTTCTCGCCCAAGGACGCAATCGCACCGCTGTTCTTTGGGACCGGATAGGGGCGATCGCGCTGTCGGAGCGGGTCCCCCACAGCCCAGTGAAGCGCCCTTGCAGACCCATTCTGGCCAGCGATGCTTCTCTCCTTCAGTCTAGTGCTCTGGTATCGGCTCATCTGCCCGTACCATCGCGGACGTATCGGGACGAGCGTGGGCCTGAGTGACTCCCGGGAGAGTGACAGGCGATCGGAGAGCAGCGCATGCAGCGCCACCCGGAAGGCCATTACCTGGCCTTGATGCTCCGGCTCTGGCAGGTGGAGACGGAGGGCCGACCGGCCTGGCGGGTATAGCTCGAGGACGTGCGCACCGGCAACTGCAGAGGCTTTGCCGATCTGGAGGCGCTCTTCGGCCACCTGAGGGACCGGACACAACGAGTCACCGAGGGGCCAACCGGATTCTGATGCGTGGCAGGGCCGCTCTCTAGCGGTGCCCTGGCGTCTTCGCAGCGTTTTCGCAGCGTTCTTGTGCCAAGATGCGTCCAGATCCGCTGGCGGCGGATGGCCCCAAGGGGCCACGACGCTGCCGCGGAGCCATGGCCAGACGTCCGGACGAGGGGCTGCCGGGATGGGCGTGAGGAGGACGGCGAGCGTCTCCTTAGGGTCCGTCCAGGGTGGGATCCACCAGGCCCCCACCCGCAAGCGGAGGTGCTGAGGCTGACTGCGTGCAGGCTGGGGCCGATACCACCAATAGGCTTGTGGCAGCAGGAGACTACACGCGCGTGCTGGTATTTGTTAGCGCCCGAGGCTACACTGTTTCCGGGCAGAGATAGGTGTCGCCAGCGCCCACGTCAGGGTTGGTGGCCCGCTCCATCAGCGGTCGGCCTGTCCCGGGGGGTCCAGAGGCGCAGCAAGGCTGTGAAGCCGCCTTCGTGCGAGTCGGACTCTACCGGGCAGGGTAGCTGTCGCTCCCTCCCTGGTAGGGCACTTCCGCCTGGTGCGACCACCCCCAGAGCCGGGACGCACCGGCGAGGTAGATGATAGGAGGTGCGGAGATGGCGACCGACGTATACGAGCGGCTGGCGCAGCACCTGGACAACCTGCCGGGAGGCTTCCCCAGCACCGAGAGCGGCGTCGAGCAGCGCATTCTGCGGCGCCTGTTCACCCCCGAAGAGGCCGAACTGGCCCTATCATTGACCCTGATCGGCGAGGAGCCCCGCGTGATCGCTCGCCGCGCCAGGATCACGCCCGAGGAGGCCGCTCAGCGCCTGGAGGCCATGGAGAAGAAGGGGCTCATCTACGCCGTCCACGCGCCGGGCAGACCTCCCCAGTACTCAGCGTCGCACTTCGCCGTCGGCATCTGGGAGTGGCAAGTGAACCGGTTGTCTCCCGAGCTGGTGCGGGACTTCGAGGAGTACCTGCCCACGCTGCTCGATCCGGTGGTCTGGAAGAAGGCGCCCCAGCTTCGCACCATCCCTATCGGCAAAGCCGTTGATGCCAGGATGGAGGTCCTTCCATACGAGAGAGCGGAGCAGCTAGTTCAGGCCTACGACGAATTCGCAGTAGCTCCCTGCATCTGCCGGCGCGAGATGCATCTCATCGGGGAGGGCTGCGATAACCCCCTGGAGACCTGTCTGTCCTTCGGGGCGGCCGCGGAGTCCTACCAGCGGAACGGACTTGGCCGCGCCATCAGTCGGGACGAGGCCCTGGAGACCCTCAAGCTGGCCGAGACGGCCGGGCTGGTGCTGTCGCCCGGCAATGCCAAGGACGCCCTCTTCATCTGCGCTTGCTGCGGGTGTTGCTGCGCCGTTCTCAGGAGCGTGAAGCGCTACGCCAAGCCAGCCGGCCTGATCTCCAGTGCCTTTCGGGCGCAAGTGGACCTCGACACCTGCCGCGGATGCGGGACCTGCGTGGACCGCTGCCACATGGAGGCTCTGACGCTGTCTGACGGCAAGGTCGCCCTTGACCTCGATCGCTGCATAGGGTGCGGCGTGTGCGTGACCACCTGTCCCACCGGGTCGCTCAGCCTGAGGCGCAAGCCGGAATCGGAACAGCCCCTCGTACCCAAGGACATTGTAGACACCTCGATCAAGCTCGGTCAGGCACGAGGCAAGCTGACCACACCCGGTCTGGTCCGGATGATGGTGAAGTCCAAGGTGGATCGGCTGCTGGCCGGCCGATAGGTTGGGCGATCGAGCCGCATCGAAGAGCCGGGACGCTGTCCACGGCTGGCTGTTCCTCCGGTGGATCACCACCTGGAGCAGCGGTGCCGCTGATACGGTGGGCGCGCGCACCGAGGACACCCGGCAGAACGCGCAGTACGCGCCGCGGCCGCGGACCTAGTGAACGAAGGAGGTCACACCAATGGCACGCTCGACCAAGGAAGTCTTCGACCATCACGTTGACGCCCTGATGCGCGGCGATCTGACCGCACTGATGACGGACTACGCTGACGATGGGGTACTGATGACAATGGATGCCGTGTACACGGGAAAGGAGGCCATCCGCAGCTTCTTCGTCGAGGCACTGGGCTCACTGCCCAACCTCAGGCTCACCGGTACCGGAGAGCACGTCAGCGGCGATGTGGTGATGTGCACGTACTGCGGCGACTGCGATGTGGCGACGGTACCGGCGGGGGTAGATACCTTCATCATCCGGGATGACAAGATCCGGCTGCAGACCGGCTGGTTCACGGTGGTGCCGAAGTAGGAGCGGCACCACCTCTGGCATAGAAGCTCAACCGGAGTCTCCGCGTCAGTCCCTGCCCGATACTCGGGTGCGGCGTTGGCTCTCGACCAACAAGCACTGAAGGAGGTGAGCCGTGAACCCAGTCATCGAGGCCATCAAGGGACGGCGGTCGGTGCGGTCCTTCCTGGACAAGCCGGTGCCGAGGGAGCTCATCGAGACCATCATAGACGCGGGCCGGTGGGCGCCGACGGGCGCCAACATGCAGTTGTGGCGGTTCGTGGTGGTGGAGGACGCGGCCTTCCGCGCAAGACTCCTCGACGCCGCCCGGCCCAACTACCGGCGCTTCGTGACCACCCACTGGGCCGCCTGCACCGACGAGTGGTTCCGCGAGCAGATTCGCCACCACGGAGAGCACAGCTTCGGCTGGCCGGTGCTGCAGTTCGACGAGGCGGTGGCGCGTTTCGCGGATCTGCCTGACGGAGTCTACTTCGGCGCCCCCGTGGTCATCTTCGTGATCGGCACCGTCGCGTCGTTCGGCACCCAGGCGGCGGACTGCTACATGGCCTGCCAGAACATGATGCTGGCGGCGCACTCCCTCGGCTTGGGAACCTGCATTGTGGGCTTCGGAGCCCACGTCACCAACGATCCTGGCATCGTTGAGGCGCTGGAACTGAAGGAGGGCGAGCGTATCTTCGGCCCCGTCGTGGTCGGTTACCCCCAGATCGTCCCGGAGGCGCCAGAGAAGAAGCTCCCGTTGGTCAAGTGGATCTAGAACGGTAGGCTGCCGACGGCAGCCCGCCATGGAGGCGAGTGATGGATACGGTGACACTTCCCAGGACCGGGCTGACTCTGTCTCCGCTGGGCATGGGCACGGTCCCAATGGTGTCGCGCGTCCCCACCGACGAGCGGGTAGGGGTCGTGCGGGCGGTGAGGGACCTGGGCATCAACTGGTTCGACACCGCCCGCGCCTACAACGACGCTGAGGACGTGCTGGGTGAGGCTTTCGCCGGCTCCAGGCACGAGGTAGTCATCATCACGAAGTCCGGCGCAAAGGAGCCGGAGAGGCTGCGCCTGAGCATCGAAGAGTCCCTGCGCCGGCTGCGCACGGACTACGTGGATGCCCTGTTCTTCCACGGCGGAGGAGCCATCGAGACAGAGTGCTTCCTTGGCCCGGGCGGGCTCTTGGAAGCGGCCGAGGATTGCCGGCGAGCGGGCAAGACCCGCTTCCTGGGCTTCTCGGCGCACAGCGTGGATCTGGCCGTCAGCGCCTTGGACATACCGTCGTTTGACTTCGCCATGGTGCCCGCCAACTTCATGAGCCCCCAGTACATCCAGGGCGCCTTCATGGAGAGGGCCCGCGAGCGAGGCGTGACCGTGTTGGCCATGAAGCCGTTCGGTGGGGGCCGCATCCGGAACCCGGGCCTCTGTCTGAAGTTCCTCAAGCGGTTCCCCGACGTTCTGCCGTGCGTCGGTATCGAAAAGCCGGCCGAGATGGCTGAGGACCTACGCCTCTGGGACGAAGCGGCAGGTCCCTTGACAGTCGCTGACCAAGCGGAGATGGAGCGCATCCACGCCGAGCTAGGGGACCGCTTCTGTCGGCAGTGCGGCTACTGCATGCCCTGCCCCGAGGGCGTGCCTATCATGTTCATGAACCTGATGGAAGCCTGGGTGAAGCAGCTCTCACTGAGTGATCTTGTGCACGTCGCCGGCGGCGCCGTTGAGGCGGCCAAGGGCTGCGTGGAGTGCCGCAAATGCGTGGAGAAGTGTCCCTATGACCTACCCATCCCGGAGATGCTGAAGGATAGCATCGCCCTCTATGAGCGCACCGTGGCCCTCGGAGCGGCAGACAGCCCCCGGGCGGCTGCCGGATAGTGGGGCACACGTCGCACTCGGGTAGTGTCTCAGCAGCAGCGGAGGTGCAGTGATGGCTGACAGACCGATCAGAGTGCTGTTCCAGTACACGCTGGGGCTGCCGTACGGGCAAGCCTCGGAGGAGGAGCGCAAGCAGGCCGCTGAGTCGGCGCTTGAGATGGCGCGCAAGTGGAAAGCCTCCGGCGTGACGTACGTCGGGTACTTCGGCTCACTGGCCGGCCCGGGAGCGCCGGAGTTCGCACACACCACCGTACTTGAGGTGAAGGACTTCGTCCAGGTCCAGGAGATGAGCGACGAGCTCTACCATTCGGAGTGGGGCAAGTACGTCGAGAAGTATCGCCTAGAGGTGGGATCGGGCTGGCCGGATCTGGATGCCTTCTGGAGATCGGCCTGACGAGAGCGGCAGCGCCGGGTGCCGACGGCGAGTGGGATAGGTCGCGGAGGCGTGCCTGATCCCGGCAGGCCAGGCACGCCTCCCGCACCGTCAGCTCAGCTCCTCCAGAAGCGCCCGCGCCTGCTTGAGGTCGTATGCCTCGAAGCCTTCGGTGAACCAGTCGTACACGCCGGCGAGGAGGTCGTGGGCCTCCTTGCGCTTACCCTGATCGCGCCAGAGGCGGGCCAGGGCAGTGGCGG
>JABLXR010000082.1 GCA_013178015.1 Anaerolineae bacterium | reverse complement strand
GAATGGATGGCGACAGACAGCCCGCCATCCCCATCTGGCATGGCGGGACACACAGCACAGTCAGCTAAGTCAGGTGTAGGGCCGGGCGCTGAGTGCCCGGGAACGTCAGCCTAGGCCAGGCCACGCTCACGCAGCAGGGCTTCGTCGCCCAGGAACACGCCCTGCTCCAGAAGGCGCCGCTGCAGGGCCCGTACATCCAGTTGTCGCGGAGTGCAGCCCTGGGCTGCGCACATGGCAGCAGCCGTGCCGGCCGCCTCCCCTAGCTGCATGCAGCGGGACTGCCCGCGGAGTTCGCCTCGAGGTTGAGTGGACGCGCTCTTGCCACTGGCCACGAGTAGCCCCTCGACGCCTTTGGGCAGCATGACCCCGTAGGGGATGTCGGCCGCGTGGGGAAGCCACTGCAGAAGGCCGTCAATCACCTTGCGGTAAGGCGCCATGCCCACCGCGTCCGGGAAGCGCCTGCCGCTCAGGATATCCTCCTCGCGCAACACCACTGCGCCATCCAGCCACCGGGTGCCCCGCACCCCGATCTCGGACGCAGTGGCGACCAGGTGGGCGTTCGCGAAGCCGGGCATGTTGCGGCGGAGGAACTCCACCACCACCGGCACACTGCGCCGGGCATCGAGGATGAATTGCGAGCGCAACCAGGGGTCGAGAGCATCGCCGTTCTCGAAATTGGCGTTGATCACTGCGGTGCCGGTCGCAGCGATGCCGTACATGCCCAGAGCATCCAGCCCCACTGCTAGACCGACCGCGTCCGGCAGCTCGCCCCGGCGCTTTGCCTCCTGCACCAGCTTCATCTGCCGGCCGGCCCCATGGGGCACAAAGAGGTAGCCGCGCCCTCGCCAGTGTCGCTCCACTTCTTCCAGGCTCTGAGGGACGTCCTTGGCCGTCGGGTACTCGTCCGGGTTGTCGCGGAAGTAGCGGAAGAGCTGCTCCAGGTCCACGTTGCCCATCCGGAACTCGAGGCTGGCGCGGGCCGCATCCTCGTGGTAGGGCGCACCGGCCCAGACGGCCAGTTCGGCGTCTCCGCCCGCGTCAATGAGCGTCTGACCGTATAGCGAGAATCGGCCCCCCTTGGTCTCGACGAAGATGCCCTTCAGCGTGGGACCGTCGCCGATGGCGCCCACGGCCCAGGTGTCCAGCAGGGTCCTGACGCCCGCTTCCAGGCACATGTCGATCAGAAGCGTCTTGAACGCTTCCGGGTCATTGGTGAAATGAGGGCAACTACGGTCGCGCCAGTCAGTCGGAGCGGCACCGGCGTCGGCTAGCCGCTGCACCACCTCTGTGGCGATGCCGCCGACGACCAGTTCGTTCTTGGCGGTGTAGTAGAAGTTGGTGATGGAGGCCATCAGGCCCGCGGTAGCCACCCCGCCCAGCATCTGGCTCCGCTCCACGAGAATGGTGTCGGCACCGTTACGGGCAGCGGCGACAGCGGCAGCCACCCCCGCCAGTCCACCCCCTACCACTACCACTTCTGCTCTCCCCAGTACCCCGCGGTCCTGGTTGGTCGCGCTAGCCGATTTCACTGAGCTATCCCTCCTGGGATCTTGGTCGTGTGGACGGCGTCTCGATCGCGGCGGCCCTACATGCCCGTCCTGCCGGTGAGGGCGATGCCCCGCACGAAGTACTTCTGCCCCACGAAGAAGACGACAAGCAGAGGCAGGGAACAGAAGACGCTGGCGGCCAGCAGCAGAGCCTGCACTGGCTCGCCGGTGTCCAAGGACACCGCGTTGCGGAGGAAGGCCAACCCAATGGAGACGGTATAGAGCTCCGCACGATGGATGTAGATGAGAGGCCCAAAGAAGTCATTCCAGTGGGATATAAAGGTGAATATCATGATGGTCGCCACGATGGGGCCGCAGAGGGGCATGAGAATGCGCCAATAGATGCCGAACCGGCTGCAACCGTCCAGTTTGGCGGCCTCATCGAGCTCGAGCGGGAGGGTGAGGAAGAACTGCCGCAGCAAGAAGATGTAGCTGGCCGCGGTGGCGAAGAAGGCCGGCACGGTGAGCGGGTACCACGTGTTCACCCACCCCAGGGCATGAAAGATGAGAAACTGCGGAATCAGAGTCACCCAGCTAGGGAGCATCATGGTGCTGAGCATCACACCGAAGAAGAAGTTGCGCCCCCAGAACCGCTGACGGGCGAAGCCATAGGCTACCAGGGAACAGCTCGCTATGATGCCTATAATGTTGGCTCCGGTGATGATGGCAGTATTAATGAAGTAGCGGCCAAAGGGCACTATGGTCCAGGCGTGCGGGTAGTTCTCCCAGTGGAAGCTGGAGGGCCATATCCGGGGTGGGATGGTGGCAAGGTCGGCGAACGACTTGAACGAGCCCAGGACCATCCAGAGGAGGGGGAAGGAGAACCACACGAAGCCCATGACGAGCAGCACGTAGGCGGTGCCCCTGCGCAGGCGCTGCCTGAAAGCCTTGCCTCGGTAGAAAGAAGCGGTAGAAGCAGTCACTCTCGGCCCTCCAGCGAGGTATCCCTCATGCTATCTAGCCCGCTCCCTCGCTCTCATAGAACACCCAGTACCTCCCCCCAAGGAAGTTCAAGGCCGTGATGATCAGGATGATGACGAATAACACCCAGGCCAGGGCGCAGGCGTATCCCATGCGGTTGTACCAGAAAGCGTTGTTGTACAGATAGAGGGCATAGAAGAGGGTGCGATCGCGCGGTCCGCCCTCGGTCATGATGTATCCCTTGGCGAACGTCTGCATGACGCCGATGAAGCTCATGGTCACGTTGTAGAAGAGCGCAGGGGAGATCATAGGAAGAGTGACGTGCCAGAACTTGGCCCACTCGCCGCCGCCGTCCATGTCCGTAGCTTCGTAGAGGTACTCCGGCACCCCCTGCAGCGCTGCCAGAGCCACCAGCATGGAACTGCCTACGGAGAACAGCTCCATCATGGCCAGTGCGGGCAAGGCCCAGTTCTTGTCATAGAGGTATGCCGGGCCCTCGATGCCGATCTTAGCCAGCGCCCAGTTGAGCGCTCCCTGCTTCTGCAGGATGTAGGTCCACAAGAGCAGCCAGCCGATGCTGCTGACCATAGCCGGTATGTAGAAAGCGGTGCGGAAGAAGGGGATACCCCGCACTTTCTGGTTCAGCAGGAGCGCCGTCCCCACCGCCAGCACGGTCGTGGCCGGGACCACCATGAAAGCGTAGAGGAATGTCACCCGTATGGACATGGCGAACTTGCCATCAGCGGTGAACATGTGAGTGAAGTTCTTCAGGCCAATGAAGGCAGGCGGGCTTCCGATGTCATACACAGTCATGCTGAGGACGAAGGAGGCCACGAATGGGAACACGGTGAAGGCCAGGTAGCCCAGCACCCAGGGAGATATGAAAGCGAAGCCGGCCAGGTTCGCCCGAAATCGGCTCCATCGGCTCGCCCGGTAGAGACCAGGACGGCCAACCGTCTCCGCCCGCGCGCCCTGCACGCTCTTGACCGCAGACATCGGCGGAAACATCCTCCTGGACGTGAGTGGATCGTGAGGAACAGGCGGACGGCAGTAGCGCCGTCCGCCTACCTGATTACCGGCTAGTGAGCTTGCAGAACCGCGTTCGTAACCGCGTCGAGTTCAGCGATACCCTCCTCGAAGGACAGGTCGCAGGCGCACACTTCCTCCATGATGGAATGGAAGTCACTCACCCACTCCCAGAAGCTGTTGAACATGGGGCGGTAACCACCTTCCCTGATCTGCTCAACGATGGCTTCCTTCGAGATGGCCGGCCAGTCAGAGTAGTGCTCGGGGTCTTCGTAGATGTCTATGCGGCAGGCATCGAAGCAGCCCAGTTCATAGGCGCGCCACTGGATCTCCCGGCTCCCCATGAACTTGATGAAGTCGAAGGCTTCCTGAGGGAAGGGCGTGCCGGCAGCGATGACGTGAGGCTGGTTGTTGAGCCCGGTATGGGCTTCGCCCGTCCTGGGCGAGCGCGGGAAGGCGACGCGGTAGCAGTTGAGCTCCGACGCCCTCACCTGACCTTCGTTGGTCAGCTCCGCGCAGCCGGCCAGCCCGGCGTTGAAGGGACGCACCCCAAGCGACGTCCGGGTGACCTCGATCTGCTCGAAGGGCATGGCCACGTCGTACTCGCAGAACAGATCCACGACGAACTTCATGGCCTCCTTGGTCGGTTCCGAGCTGAAGGTCGAGACGCCCTGCTCTACGTCGGCATAGTTGCCGCCGTTGCTCAGGACCCAGGACAGATACCCCCACTCGAACCGGTTTGCCAGCATCATGCCATAGATGTCCATCCCCTCTCGAGGCGGCAGCTGCCTGATGGCCTGGCAAGTCACCAAGAAGTCGTTCCAGTCCCACCACTTGTCGCCCGCGTGGTCGTACTCCCAGGGCATGGGCACGCCTGCTTCCTTGAAGAGGTCCTCGTTGATCCACATGCCCTGGATGTTCCCCTGGAAGGGCACACACCAGTCCTTGTTGTCCTTGAGGAAGAGCGCCGGGACCAGCATGTAGTCCTCGCGGCTGATCTCCGGGTCCGCGTCGTAAAACGGCGTCAAGTCCAGCACCCGGTGACCATATGGTATCATCAGGTCGTCGGAGAACAACATGATGTCCGGCTCGACGCCTGCGGCGAAGGACACCATCAGGCGCTCCGCCACCTCGGGCACGGGCTCGTACACGATCTCCACGTCCGGGTGCATCTCTTTGTAGCGCTCGAGAGCCTCGTCCGAAAGCTGCCCGCGGAGGCCACCATAGTGGTCGGTCAGCCAGCGCATGTACACCGGGCCCTCGCCTGCCGCCTTGGGTGCCTCGCCAGCCGGGGCCTCCTGTTCGGCGGCGGGCACCTGCGTTGCCTCCCCCGGGGCGGCTGTCGGAGCGCATGACGCCAGCAGCGCCCACCCTCCCGTCGCCCCTGCCACCTTGACGGCGCCACTGATGAACTGTCGTCTGGACGACATTCGCATTCTCACCGCAGTCCTCCTCTCCTGGGACAGACTACTGAACCGTGCGGATGAACACCGTGGGATATGCGGTTCTGGCTGGTTGGGATGTCCATCGTAGTCTAGCCTACACATGCTATACTTCCCATACCCAAGTGTGTGACAATCTGTGACACGCTGTGCCAACCCAACCGACAGCACCACTGGCAGGAGGCTGGCCTTGCAGATTCGTGAGGACGAGGTTAGGCACGCTCTGGACAACCTCTATGACGCCGCCGCGCTGGCAGAGAATCCCATCGCCCGCAGGCTTCCTCAGGTAGATGCGAGGCCGGACCCCCTCTCGCGGGCTCTGCACCTGCGGACGGTGCTCATGGAGGCGATCGAGGTCCTCCAACCCTGTCGTCCGGCAGCGTTTCGTTCCTCCGATGCCCGCAGCTACGAGGTGCTGTCGCTGCGCTTCATAGAGGGCTTGCCGATGGCAAGGATCGCCGAGGAGCTGCACGCCAGCCGACGCCAGGTCTATCGCGACTTGGACCACGCCATAGAGGGCCTAACCAAGCTGCTGGCCCTGTACCCTTGGGAGGGAAAGGCCACCAGTACGCCAGCATTCGCCGCTCCGCAGGAGCCTCCCGAGCCCGAGGACGTCCTCGATGACGAGCTGCAGTCCCTATCTCCCCACTCGGGCCCGTTGGACCTCGCACCAACACTCCAGTCCGTAGTCCAGACCGTGCGGGCACTGGCGGCCCAGTGTCAGGTGAACATTTCCTGCTCACCCTCGGACACCCCGTACACCGTCTTCGCTAACGACGCCCTGCTCAAGCAGACACTGGTGCACGCCCTGAGCGCCCTCATCCGCCACGCCACCGGAGGGATCGTGCACATCTCGACCACCATCCGCCAAGCGGCCGTGGCGGTCTGCCTGGCGGCCACGGTAGACGAGGACCTCCTTCAGGACCGCGGTTTCCTGTCCGCCCAGAAGCTCGCCGAAGTGCAGGACCTGGCATGGTGCCAGGAACCCCTTGACCAGGGTCGGCTGCAACTGGTTCTGGAGCTGCCGCCGCGGGAGAGCAGGGTGGTCCTGGTGATAGAGGACAACAGGGGGGCGGTGGAGCTCTACAAGCGCTACCTGGCCAGCTCCCGCGAGTGGCAGGTGGTGGTGGCGCCCAGCCCGAGGCTCAGCTTCGACATGGCGCGGCGCTATCGGCCGGCGGTGATAATCCTGGACATCCTCATGTCCGAGCAGGACGGGTGGAGCGTGCTCCAGTTGCTGCAAGCCCAACCGGAGACCCGCGACATACCCATCCTGGTTTGCTCCGTCTTCGAGGAGCTCGACCTGGCCGCTACTCTGGGCGCTACGGCGTATCTGAGAAAGCCGGTGTCCCAACTCCAGTTGCTGGCTGCATTGCAGAGGTGCCTCTCCCACTGACGTACCGCGCCTTGACCGTACTCAGGACGTTCCTGAGCAGCTGAATCAGCTCCTCTCCCTGGAACCCCGCCGGCTTGGTGAGGATGAACGTGTCTCCGCGGCTGACCACCGCCTCCTCCCCCAGGCTGGCCCCACTGACGACCACGATGGGCACGTGAGCCAGCCGTTCGTCGCCCCGCACCATGTCGGCCAGGGCGAAGCCGTCCCGGCCCGGCAGAACCAGGTCCAGCAGAAGGAGCGCGGGGACTTGCTGGCGCATCAGGTCCAGCGCCTCTGCCACGTCGTAAGCCCAGCTCAGCCTCCCCTGCTGGCCGACGGTCTCGAAGGTGCGCTGGACGAACTGCACGAAGCCGCGGTCGTCATCTACCACCATCACTCTGCCGGAAGGCGCGAGGCTCTGCACCACCGCAAGCAGCCTCTCGCTCGAGACCGGTTTGGCCAGGTAGCCGGCGAACCTCTCGCTCTCCGCCACCCAATGCCAACTGGGCAGGGTGCAGCCGATGACCGGCACCCCCTCCGGCAGCGAGAGCTCCCTGAGCACGGAGCCGGGGAAATCGGTCTCGGGGGGCAGATTCACGACGACAGCATCCGGATGCTCCCGCTCGGCCAGGGCCCGTGCCTCAGCGGCATCGGTCGCCACACTGACGGCGATGCCGTCGAGGCGGCGCCTGAGGTACAGGGCCGTCTGCTGGTCCTGGTCCAGCAGCAGAACTCTGGAGGAAGGCCTCTGGGCGGCTCTGGGAACGCTCCCGGCCGCTCTGAGCCTGCCGTCCGACTTCGGAACTATGGGCAGAGTGAAGCGAAACGTGCTGCCCTTCCCCACCTCGCTATCGGCCCAGATACGGCCACCGTGGAGTTGTAAGAGACCTTTGGCAATCGCCAGACCGAGACCCTTCCCCCTGTCCTCCGGGCTGCGCCAGGCGGCCACCTGATGATACTGATCGAAGACCCGCTCTAGTTCCTCCTCGGGGATGCCGGGGCCGGTGTCAGCTACGGCGACGACGACCTCCTCGCCCGTCCTGTAGGCGCTCACGGTGATGGTCCCCTGCTCGGTGAACCGGCAGGCATTGGTGAGGAGGTTGATCAGCACCTGCCGAATGCGCACCCGGTCTATCATGAGCTCGGGAAGGCTGTTCTCTGTCTCGGCCCGCAGCACTACCGGCTTACCCTTGAGGAGGCGACGGGTGATCCCGACGGCCTCTTCGATGAGCGCCGCCACCTGGGTCGGCTCGCGACGTATGGTCATGCGGAAGGCATCCATGTGCGCCAGGTCCAGGATGTCGTCCACGAAGTCGGAGAGGTAGCGAGCGTTGCGACGGATCTCGTTGACATCCCGCCGCAGGGTGGGAGTCCACCGGGCGCCCTTGTACACCTCCGGAGATCGGCTCATGATCTCGGTAAAGCCCAGGATCAGGCTGAGAGGGGTGCGAAGCTCGTGGCTGATGTTGGCGGCGAACTCCGTCTTGAGCAGGCGCGCCTCCTCGGCATCGCGTCGAGCGATCTCGAGCTCCTGGTTGGTGCGCGCCAGGGCAGCGTGGGCCGTCCTCAAGGAATCAAGTGTGCTCCGGAGCTGACCCCGGCGGCGCTGGACCTCGCTGGCCGTGGCCTGAGCCTGCGCCTGGCTCTGTATGGCCCAGTTCAGC
Source organism: Anaerolineae bacterium (assembly GCA_013178015.1). Lineage (NCBI taxonomy): Bacteria > Bacillati > Chloroflexota > Anaerolineae > Anaerolineae bacterium. The sequence continues at coordinate 10,381 of JABLXR010000082.1, read as the reverse complement.
GCCGTGTAGAGATTGCGCGAGGCTAGCCACGAGGCGACGGCCGTCATCCAGAGGAGGCCCAAGGGTGCCAGGTTGGCCGCCATGTGCGACGGTGCCAGCGCCGCCGTCCCCGCCGTGAGAAGGAGAGCGCTGCGAAAGGAGAAGCTCGGCCCTCTGAGCAAGCCAGCCACGGTGACGACGAGAGACTGGTAGTAGAGCCAGACGGGGGAGGGTGCCAGAGCCGAACCCAGGAGGAGCGATCCGCCCGTACCCAGCAGGAGGAAGGTGCTGCGCCACCTGACGGCGTGGCGGCCGCCGATCAGGCAACTCACGCAGCAGACGAACATCAGCACCGCGGGCGCCAACGGCCCAGTTGTCTCGAAGTTGGCAACCACAATCACCCAGAACCATGATACCGCGCCACCCGCGAGGGCGAGCGCAATCAGTATGGGCTGGCGAAGCTCGTCAAGCTGAGTGAAGTGCGCGGGACCCGAACCTGCCTGCTGCTGCCTTAGCATCGCCTACCTCGACCGATCCGCAGTCAGGGACGCAAGCGAGTATAGCCGCCGGCAGACCCAGGGCTCAACCGGCGGCAGGTGCGGTAGCTGGGGGCTTGGCGCCACTGCGCCGCGCCCACCACGCGAAGCTCCGTGGAAGGTGTTAGAGACCTTAGCTCCGCAGGAGGTCGCGGAAGTTGAGGTGCCCACGGGCCAACAGCTTGTTCACCGTCGCTTCAGCGGACCGGCGGGTCTCTTGGTGCTGGTTGTGCAGCGCCGTCTGAAGGATGCTCCTGATCTCCTCGTGTGATCCGAGGATAGCCCACCCCCGGGCGTCGTTCTCAATCAACGCATCCAGACACTCCGTGGCCCTCCCGGGCTCTCGGGCAGCCATCTCGGCAAGTCGCTCCAGAACCAGCGCGGTTGGCTCTACCCACCCTGCCAACTTCAGAACAGCCGCCAGCTGATCTAGAGCCCAGGTCTCATCGAATCGCCCTGAGGTGAACCACCACCCGAACGCCGCCATCTCCTCCCGATGGGCCTCCACATCGCCCGCTATCTGCGCCTCGTCCAGGCGCCATTGCCATAGCCTGTGCAAGCGCTCCTTCGCCACCTCGCTGAGGCCGGGCGTCTTGGCGATCCGCCCGCCAATTGAGCTCAGGGCATGAGCACGGAGGCTGTCGTTTGCCCTGGCATAGACCTGCGCAAGAATGCCATCGGGTTCGTCGAGTGTCACCGTTCCTCGCACGTACAGCGCCATGAGGTGCTGCGCCAGATACTCATCGGGGCTGCGAAGCCGGAGTGGTCGCTTCTGTGTCTCTCCCAGTCTGTGCACTGCCTGTTTGTACTGGTCCTGCACCAGCTCGTACACTTCGTCATAGGCATCACAGAACGAGACGTAGCTATCCCACGCGGCGTCCCTCAAGCGGCTCGTAGGCTCCAAGGATGGGAAGATGCGTTCCACACGCGCTCTTGCCCAGTTTCGATCCAGCAGGGCAAGCCACGGGAACCACTTGCCGTATACTGACCGCACGGTGAGAGTGGGGTCCGCGTTGCTGTCGAGGTGACGATCCAGAACTGCACGCACCTCGGGCATCTCGTCAAAGCCCTTACCCAACCTCTCGTGCGAATCTGGCAGTCCCTCCAGGTGGCGCCGCACCCACAGCGCATAGCGCACCACCGCGTGCATAGCCTCGCCCCGCACCGTGTTGATAGACATGGTCGCCGGATCCATGTTATCGCCGCCGTACTCGGCTTCATGCTCAGAAGTAGGATCGGGGTCATCGGTGATTGGCTCTAGAACCACCCATGCCGGTCTCCTGAGCTCATAGGGCATCTCTGACTGGCGCTTCTCGAAACCTGTGGACAGCAGCTTGGCGATCTCTTGACGGGTCCAACCCCAGTGGGGCTCCCGGTATTCCAGCTCCTGGGTAGCCCGAGCCTGCTCGCGCGGCTGCTCGACTGCCCACTGACACAGCTCCAGTACGGGCCCCCAGGAGAAGGATGAACCCTTCTCGGCGGCTTCCCGCAGCCCGGAGACGAAGTGGCGGACGTACGTTGGATCAGACCCGATGAACTGGCGAGCCTCCTGCGCGAACCGCACAGGGTTGGAGGCAACAGCCTCTGACAGCGTCCTACCCAGCCCCTCAGGAGACGGGGACATGAACTGACCCGCTGGAGCCCACGCTGCCAGGAACTCCACCAACTCACTGAGCGGCATCGAGGCTAGCTCGCCCGCGTCCTTGGGGCTGGTGGGGCCGACCCAGACTCGACTTGGCTGCACCAGCAAGTCGGGACGGACCGGTCCCGGATGATCAGCGGTGAATTCGTCGAACACCTGTCGCCACCTTCCTGTGAGCCACTGGCTCACAGGTCGTAGCATCTCATAGTCCTCGCTGGCCTGGACGAGTTGGAGATACTGCTTCTGCTGCTCGCACGGAAGGTGCTCGAAGCGGTCTTGTACGAGCAAGTAATACTCATGCCATACCTGGTGATTGCCGAACAGCGACCTACGAGGATCTTCGCCGCAGTGCCCGCCGGATCGACCGTCGGCCACTCCCGGCGCAGGTGCAGCCCTATCCGCTGGAACACTGCCGATGGCCGGGCCTCTATCCGCTCCAGCACTGCGCCACCTTCGCCTGGCATGAGAGCTTCACCAGCGTCACGCACGGCGGTGATCAGCACGTCTCTGAGGTCGTGGGGATGCTCCTCGTCAGACTCAACCTCTGGCCGCCAGATGTAGGAGTAGTCGCTGAACGAGTCCTCCGGCGATTCGCCGGAGAGGCGCACGGCATCTGCCAGCAGATCGCAGAGGAGATCCACAGCCGCCAGACCTGCCGCGGTCACCAGGTGAGGCACGTGGTCTCTGATAATCTGCTCGTACTGCCACTCATCAAACCGGGCACAGGGCCGTGCGAAGGCTCCGGCAGAATGCTCCGCCCCTGCGCTAGCGGCCTCGGGCTCTGGAAGGATTGCCAACAGAGCGCGGGCTAGACAGAGCGCTTCACCGGCGCAGTTGCCACGGCCTAGATGACTCAGGAGCTCGCCTAATGCGCTCGGTAATGACAGATACAGGTAGGACTGACCGCGAATCCATTCGGCTTCCTTCCGGGCCCATTGAGACGCCAGCTCCGGAGGCATGGCGCAGGCAGCCTGAGCAAGATCCTCGCGCACGCGTGCGTTCTCTGTGTGCGTCAGCGACAACACAATGTCGAGCACCTGCCTCGGGGCGGAACCGGCAACCCGCTGAAGATAACGGGATTCAGGCCAAGGGGGGAACCCCACGAGTCCCTCAGCATCGACCACTGGATCAGGCGGATTCTGAAAGAACCCCTTGTCTCGGAGCGGCGCTATCCACTCCGGCGAGGTGAGACCCGAGAAGAAGTACTCGTAGTTGGCATACTGCTTCCGGATCAGCTGAAGCACCTCTTCCACTATCTCGCAACCATCTGACTCGCCCTGCCGCATCAGTTCGTCAAGCTGCTCGAAATCGGCGAACGTCCTCGGGACCAGTCGCTCCAGAAGGAATCTCTCGAGGGCATCAAGCCGCCTGGCAAACTCCTCGCGCGTAGTGGAGCGATGATGCGCCGTTCCCTCAAAGTAGTCCCGCAACCGCAACCAGTCGGCAGCATTCAGGCCCTTAAGTGGCTGGGGCAGGACTCTGCCGGAGGCCTCCAACCGCAGCAGCAGTTGCGCCGCTTCTGTCTTCCGCCGAGGACGGTGGGTCTCGATCCACAGGAAGAAGGAGGACAGCCTGTCAAGGAATCTGGAAAGCGCCTTGTCGATCTGGCCGTCCCACAGCCGAGAGCCTGTGTCGTAGCACTTACTCACCTTAAGGGTCTGCTGCCAGCAGTCGTAAAGCCCGAAGACCTTGTTCTTCATGGTCTCACCCTGGGCCTGCACTGCGACGTTGAGGAATCTAGGCATCTTCTCCACTAGCTCGCGAATGCCGTGCGCGGCAAGTGCCAAATGGTCAGGGTTGTCCGGTCGCAGCCAGACAAGGAGGGCGCCGTAGTACATGACGCCGAGATCATGGTTGAGTCCGTTGAGGCGCTCCAGCAGCAGCCGTTGCTGGGGCGAAAGCTGTGGCAGCCCCGGACCACTTGGACCAGTATCAGCATCAGGACGGTTCTGCATTGACCATCACTCCGGGTTGGCCTAGCGTGCAGCTTGGCCTTCGAACCGTGGACTGGGCGAGTTCTCCAGCGCAGTTCACCTGGCTTACGCCGCGTTCCCAGCCCAACTCCCCAGTAGCACCCGCCTTGTCCGCAGGATCTCCTCCCGGCGCCACGGATTCCGCAGGACCTCGCGCTCCACTAGATCCACAGGCCGGGCGAAGAGCCGCTCTAGATCCCCCTGCATCTCGATTAGGTCCCACAGGTCCCAAGGCGCACCGGGATCGAAGCTGACCAGCACATCCACATCGCTCTCTGGCGAGAAGTCCTCCCGCAGAGCGGATCCGAACAGCGACAGCTCCCGGACCCGCCATTTGCGACAGAGCGCCGGAAGCTCTCCCCAAGGAATGTCAATCTGACCCGTCATCACCGACTCCGCTTCGACTCTGATCTCAGCTGTTACGTGTTTCCCTCCGTCACATTATACACGCTGCAAGGACACTGGCGCGCCCCGATTGACAGCCGGCCCCACCCCGTGTTCAATCCCCCCAGCCGCGCCTCCACCACCGACCACGGAGGTACCACCATGATCGAGCACTCGGACGCCTACTCCAGCGACGAACTCCTGGCCCTGGGCCCCCAGCCCACTCACGACGGCTACACCGCCACCGAGGCCGCCTTCCCTCTGGGCGGTATCGGCACCGGCTGCATCTCCCTCACCGCCCGCGGGTCCCTGGTGGACTGGGAGATCTTCAACCGGCCCAACAAGGGCACCATCCTGCCCTACTCCTTCTTCAGCATCTGGGCCCGGGCCCAGGGCGAGGAGCCAGTCACCCGGGTGGTGCAGGGACCGCCCAGCCCGCCCTACTCCGGCCGGGGCGGCGGAGGCTACCGCGGCTTCGGCTTCGGAGTCACCCGGGAGGACGGCTCCGGCCTGCCCCACATGTGGGCGGCCGCCCTGCGGGGCGAATTCCCCCTGGCCTGGGTGGAGTTCGAGGATCCCAAGCTGCCGGTGCAAGTGAGGCTGGAAGCCTTCAGCCCCTTCATCCCCATGAACCCCGATGAGTCGGGCCTACCCATCGCCGTCCTCTACTTCCACCTGACCAACACCACGAGGACGCCGGTCGAGGTCAGCCTGCTGGGCAGCCTCTTCAACGCCGTGGGCTACCCGGGGTCGGGCCCCTTCGTGGGCGAGCACCTGGGAGGCAACGTCAACTCCTACGTGGAAGAGGACTCGGTCCGGGGGATCTACCTGACCTCGGGGAAGTATCCGCGCAATCACCCTCAGTTCGGCTCCATGGCCCTCACCACCACCTGGGCCGACGTCTTCCACCAGAAGGCCTCCCTGCGGGCGGGCTGGTTCGATGCCATGCACGACTTCTGGGACCACTTCTCGGCCGACGGCTCCGTCCCCGAGCGGGAGTATCCGCCCTCCGAGGAAGGCCACAGCGACGTGGGCTCTCTGGGTCTGCGGGCGCACCTGAACCCGGGACAAAAGGTCGTCCTGCCCTTCTTCATCTCCTGGCACTTCCCCAACTTCGTCAAGTACTGGGGTGGCCGCCAGAATGACTGCCCGTGCGAGGGCGACAGGCCCGTGTGGCGCAACTACTACGCCACTCAGTGGAGCGACGCCCTGGACGTGGCCCGCTACTTCGCCCAGCACGAGGACCGGCTCTGCGGCCAGACTAAGCTCTTCCACGACGTGCTCTTCTCCTCCAAGCTACCGCCCTACGTGCTGGACGCCCTATCCAGCCAGGCAAGCATCCTCCACAGCCCCACTGTCCTGCGGCTGCCGGATGGAACGTTCTACGGCTTCGAGGGCTGCCACTCGGACGCCGGCTGCTGCGAAGGCTCCTGCACCCACGTCTGGAACTACGCCCAGACGGTCGCCTTCTTGTTCCCTTCGCTGGAGCGCTCCCTGCGCGAGGCGGACTACACCTACAACATGACCGACGGCGGCCACATGGGCTTCCGGCTCCAGCTACCCCTGGGAAGCCCCCCCTGGCAGTTCCACGCCGCCGCCGACGGCCAGTTGGGCGGCCTGCTCAAGCTGTACCGCGACTGGAAGCTCTCCGGCGACGACGAGTGGCTGGGAAAGTGGTGGCCCAGGGCGAGGAAGGCGCTGGAGTACGCCTGGCAACAATGGGACGCCGACCGGGACGGGGTGATCGAGGGCATCCAGCACAACACCTACGACATCGAGTTCTCCGGCCCCAACTCCATGATCGGCTCCTTCTACCTGGGCGCCTTGCGCGCCGCCGAGGAGATGTCCCGCCACCTGGCCACCACCGGCGCCCCCGGAGCCAGTGCCGACGACGCCGCGGAGTACCGACGCATGTTCGAGAGCGGCCGGCGACGGATGGACTCGGAGCTGTTCAACGGCGAGTGGTACGTGCAAAAGCCCGACTGGGAGCGCACCCCCAAGTACCAGTACGGCGAGGGCTGCCTGGCCGATCAGGTGATCGGCCAGTGGCTGGCGGAGATCGTGGGGCTGGGGCTGCTACTGGACCACGAGCACGTGCGCTCCGCACTGCAGTCCATATTCCGGCACAACTGGCGGACGGAGCTGTGGGAGCACCCCAACCCCCAGCGCATCTACGCCCTCAACGACGAGAAGGGGCTGCTGCTCTGTACCTGGCCCCGGGGCGGGCGGCCGGAGATACCCTTCCCCTACTCGGACGAGGTCTGGTGCGGCATCGAGTACCAAGTGGCCTCTCACCTCATCTACGAAGGCTTCGTGGAAGAGGGGCTGGCCATAGTGCGTGGGCTGCGGGAGCGCCACGACGGGGTGCGCCGCAACCCCTGGAACGAGTTCGAATGCGGCAGCCACTACGCCCGCTCGCTGGCCTCGTGGTCGGTGCTCACGGCGCTGTCGGGCTTCCACTTCGACATGCCCCATCGGAGCCTGGGGTTCACCCCCCGCCTGCGCCCGGAGGACTGGCGCTCCTTCTGGTCGGTGGACGGCGCCTGGGGGACGTACGAGCAGCAGATCGAGGAGGGAAGCGGCACGGCATCCCTACGAGTGGACTACGGCTCCCTGCCTCTGGAGCGGCTGGTGTTGGGCAGCGTGACGTCGGCCAAGGCGGTAGAGGCGACGCTCGCAGGCCACAGCCTGCCGGTGAAGGCGTCCGTGGAGCAGGGTCGGCTGGTAGTGCACCTGCCGGAGAGGACCCTTCTGCAGAAGGGACAGACGCTGACGGTGACCGTCGGGGCCTAAGGAGACCCCAGGGGGCCTACCAATGGCTGGACGACAGGTCCCCACTGAAGCCCTGGAACGGGAATGACGCCAGGCACCTGACCGAAGTGCCTATCGAAGGTAGACACTTCTGAGTGGCCCAGCTGTCGAGCCAGAGCCAGTACAGCGCAGTCTGTGTATGACCAGTCCTCGCCCTGGTATCGCTCGAACGTGCGCCAGGTCTGCTGCTCGCGTACGGGTGAAAGGGACCGCCACTGGAACACCGTGGGCTCGCGCAGCCTCTTACCTGCACGGACTGCAGCCTGCGCACCCCAGCGCGCCTTCATCAGAGTGAGGGATTCGGCAAACACAAGGTCCAGGATAACGAAGCCCCTACCGCTCTGGACCTGCTCGCGGAAGAGGCGTGCCGCAGCCTCGTGGTTCCGGTCCTGACGGACCACAGTGGCGTAGATGGCGGAGGTGTCGAGTAGAAGGCGAGCCACTGGGGTCCTCGGAGCGCCCGGCTAGTCGCGGGAGTCCCATACGGCAGCGGCCAGGTACAGCTCCGGGCACTCGCTGACGGGGACATCGTCGCGCAGGGGCTCCGGGCCGGAGCACATGCCTACCATATCCAGTACGTATTCGGCAGCATCTGCCGCAGGGGTCTCATCTGCCTCGTGGATCACCAGCCTCCGGATGACCTCCGCCACGCTGACACCGTCGCGCTCGGCCTTTCGGATCAGAAATCGGTGTAGGTCATGCGGCAGGCACACCTGCAAGCGATGCATCGCGGCCACGGGTGCCTCCGAGCATGTGATGTAATGATCTTACATCTGGCCATGGGGATACACAAAGAGAGCTGCAGGCAAGCAAGGCTCTCGCTGGGCGCCCTCACCGTGATCGGTAACGGTGACGGCCGGGACTGAGGCCCGCTCCCAACCTACGCCGAATCAGCCCTGAGCCGGCCAAAGGCCCAAGCTCTGCCGCGGCCCGGCTCCGAGGTTCAGCCCGGAGCTACCGCTCGCCGCGGTCGTGAGCTCATGCTCCAGAGGGGCGTCCTCCACGCCGTGGCCTATGTCAGAGCCCCTACTGGGCGACGAACCTCTCTGCCGTGAGCGCGGCCGTGGCCCCAGACCCCACACATGTCGCCACTTGGCCTGGCGTCCCCCGACGGACCGATCCCGCTACGAAGACCCCGGGGACGGCGGTAGCGCCTGACTCCTCGGCTACGATGTATCCGCGCTCGTCCCGCTCCAGCCAGTCCGCCACGAAGCCGCTGTTGGGGGACCGGCCGCGGTACACGAATACGCCTTCCACCGGCACATCGCGCGTGGCTCCGGTGGTCCGGTCTCGGACTCTGATGCCGGCGACCGTCTGGTTGCCCAGCACCTCGGTGACCTCGGCGTTGGCGAGCACTGTCACGTCTTGACGCTGTGCCACTCGCTCCTGGAGTTCGGGCACTGCCCACAGGGCCTCCCGTTCCGGGATGATGGTGATGTGGGTGGCAAACCGGGTTAGAGCCAGAGCCTCCTCGACAGCGTAGTTGCCACCGCCAACGACGGCCACCTCCTTGCCGCGATAGAAGAAGCCATCGCACGTGGCGCAGTAGGAGATGCCCTGCCCCAGGAACCTGTCCTCCCCCGGCACCTCGAGCTTGCGCGGAGCCGTGCCGGTGGCCAGGATCACCGCCCGCGTCTCCACCTTGCCCGCCTCGGTGAACAAGGTGAGCGGCTGGCGGGAGAAGTCCACACTGAGGACCCGATCGAAGCGGAACTCCATGCCGAAGCGCTCCACCTGCTGCTGCATGAGCGCCGCCAGGGTGGGGCCACTGGTGCCCTGAGGGAAGCCAGGATAGTTGTCCAGCTCGGTGATGAGAGCCAGCTGCCCGCCCAACTCCTCGGTGAGCAACACCGCATCCCGGCGGTACCGGCCGATGTAGATGCCAGCCGCCATGCCGGCCGGCCCTCCTCCCACGATCACTAACTCCTTCATGAAAACGCCTCCAGAAGCGCCAGGGCACCATCTAGTCCCGGCGGCCTGCACTGCCGTGCTGCTATCATACCGGACGGCAGGCAGCTCCCTCAAGCGCGGTGGCCCACCGCGGCGGGCGTCGGCTGGCACTCCCTCCTCTACAGAGGGCACCGGCAACACACTCCGCCCCTCGGGCCACCCAGCAAAGGGCTCGAGGGTCAACCCTGTTCGGAGACAACCCTCGAGCCCAGGCAGGACGACCTCAACTCAGATAGCGATCTCGCAGGTCGTGCAGCAGCTGATGGAACTCCTCGTGCCTGCCCGGCCCCACCCGCTCCCGTTCCACTCGCTCGAACTCCTCCACCAGGCGCGCATCCTCTCGGGCATCCAGGTGAAAGTCGGCGATCTCATAGAGGATGTTGTCTTCCTTGTCTATGTGCTGACGCAGAAGATCGGCGTAGCCGCGTGCATTGCGGACCACCTGAGCCGCGGCCTCGGAACTGCCGTCACTCAGGCGGGAGGCACCTTCGGCCAGTCCCCGGACGAACTCCCGACCCAGGTCGTGCTCGGCTAACATCACCCCTACGGGGCCACCGTCGCGGGGCAGACCTGCCCGCTCGAGGGCGGGGAAGAGGTGATCCTCCTCCTTGCCGTGGTGGCAACGGTCGGCGAACACGCGGATGAACTCGACGATGGCGTTGACATCGGCCGCGTCTACCGAGTCCCCCCGCTCCAGCCGATCGGCAACAGCGTCCAACACTCGAAGCATTAACTTGATGGCATTGTGCTCGGTCTTCAGTTGTTCGGTAGCCTGCATCAGTGGCCTCCTGGCGGCCTCCACGGGAAAAGGCCGCTAATTCCTATCGGACCAGTATAATATCGGCAATCGCTCGTGCCGTCAAGCCGGGGAGGCAAGGTAGGGCGATTGCATCTAAGTGGTTAGTGTAGGCAAGGAACCTGCAGGAGGTGGGGAGCAGCGATGTAGGGAGAGGGGGCTGTCATGGCTGGAGCGAGTCTAGTGGAGCACTTCTCGGAGCTGACCGATCCTCGGGTGGAGCGCACCCGCTGGCACAAGCTAGTGGATATCGTGGCCATCACCCTTTGTGCCACCATCTGCGGGGCCGACAACTGGGTGGATATCGCCC
>JABLXR010000081.1 GCA_013178015.1 Anaerolineae bacterium | reverse complement strand
CCTGGCCCTCAACCTCCTGCGCTCCCTAGGCTTCCCCCTTGTCCCCGACGCCATCCGTCACCTGCGTCTCCACCCTGAAGCCAGCCTCGCCCTCCTCACCCAACCATAGGAGGGTTGAAAAGCCCTGCGGAGAGGGGAAGACGGGGAGACGCGGAGAGGGGGAGAGGGGGAGACAGGGAGACGGGGAGAGCGGCGACAGACAGCAGGACACGATCAGCAGTCTCCGCATCTCCCCCTCTCCCCCTCTCCCCCTCTCATCCGCGATCTCTACGGCGAGATCCCTGGGGAGGTGGGGTTGAGTCAGACGAGTGCGAACGGCGCGGGCGATGTGCTGGTGCGGCTGCGTCGGCTTGAGGGGCAGGTGCGTGGACTGCAGCGGCTAGTACAAGAGGGCAGGGACTGCGCCGAGGTGATCACCCAGTACCTGGCGGCCAGGGCGGCCCTGGATGAGATCGGGGCCCGGCTGGTGGATGCCGAGATCGGCCGGTGCCTGCCGGGTCGGGACCCCGAGGCCGAACGGGTGCGCGAGATGCTTCGCCTTCTCCTCAAGGTGAGGGGGTGAGGTCCCTCACGCAGCACCGGCCGCCAGGGTGGCATAGTAGTAGGCCAGCGGCCCCACGAATAGCAGCGTATCTAGCCGGTCGAGCATTCCCCCGTGCCCGGGGAACAGCGAACCCGAGTCCTTGACTCCCACCTGGCGCTTGACCATGGAGATGATGAGGTCGCCGAAGGGGCAGACCACTCCCACGAGCAGGCCGATGGCCAACCCATGTCGGACAGCCAGCCCGCCCGCCCAGGCCAAGGCAGCTCCGCCCAGTAACGCAGAGAGCAAGCCCACCAGGGCACCGACCCAGGTCTTGTTGGGGCTAAGGTGGGGCGCCAGCTTGGCCCGGCCCCATTGGCGGCCTCCCAGGTAGGCCCCGGTGTCGCTCACCCAGACGGTGACGACGGCCAGGACCAGCCAGCTCAGCCCGTGGGGCAGCAGCCTCAGGGAGACTAGGTGGGAGCCCAAGTACCCTACGTAGAAGGACGAAAGCGCGCTGAAGGCCCAAGCTTCGGTGCGAGTGGGGCTGTGGGCGTGAAATACGTACCAGATGGCCCAGCCCAGGAGGAGTGCCGCCAGCAGGGCCGGGCGGAAGCGCCCGTGGGTAGCTCCGGCTTCGAGAGCCAGGACGGCGGCTGCTGCCGCGCATAGGGGCGGGGGCACCTGATGCCCGGCGCGGAGGCCCAGGCGGGCGAACTCGTATGCCCCTGCCCCCAAGGCCAGCGTCACCAGGGCAGTGAGCCAGGGGTGCCCCAGCCAGGCGGCCACAGCGACGATGGGCAGGGCGACGGCCGCAGTCATGACTCGGGTGAGCAGCATGGTGGTACCAGGCGGTTCCCGGCTAGCGGCGAGCCGTGGCCGGGGACTTGGACGATAGGCCTCCGAAGCGCCGCTCGCGGCGGGAGTAGCTGCTGAGGGCGCGGTAGAGCTCGTCGCGGTCGAAGTCGGGCCAGAGGACGGGGCTGATGTAGTACTCGGAGTAGGCTGACTCCCAGATCATGAAGTTCGAAGTGCGGAACTCGTTGCCCGTGCGGATGATAAGGTCGGGCTCGGGCAGGTCAGCGGTATCCAAGTAGGAGGTGATCAACTCCTCTGTCACCGCTTGGGGTGGCACGCCTTCGGCGATGATCCGGCGAACAGCCCGCACGATCTCATCGCGACCTCCGTAATCGAACGCCACCGTCAGAGTGATGCGCTGATTGTTCTGGGTGAGAGCGATCGCGTGCAGGACGCGCTCCCGCAGTGAGTCGGGAAGCCGGTCTAGCTTGCCGATGTGACGTAAGCGGACCTGATTCTGGTGCAGTTCGGGAAGCCACCGGTCCAGCGACTCGCCCACCAGCTGCATGAGGGCGCTGACCTCGTCCTGGGGCCGCACCCAGTTCTCGGTTGAGAAGGCCCAGATGGTGAGGTAGCGCACGCCGAACTCCACGGCGGCTTCCAGCAGGGGCCTGATGTTGCGGGTGCCGGCCCGGTGGCCGGCGGCGCGCGGAAGGCCCCGTTGCCGGGCCCAGCGGCCGTTGCCGTCCATGATGATGCCGACGTGGGCGGGGATATTCTCGATCGGCGGGTATTCCGCCAAGGACGCCTCCTCGGTGAGCAGCACCTAGTAGCTAGCGGATGGTGATACGTGATGAGCGACTAGTGGTGCCGGGCACAGGTCACGCATCCCGCTTCCCTGTCCACTCACCACTGTCCGCTAGACCTGCAGGATCTCCTGCTCCTTCTCCTTGCCCACCTCTTCCAGGCGCTTGATGTACTCGTCGGTGAGCTTCTGGAGTTGGTCGCGACTCTGGTAGAAGTCGTCCTCGGTTATCTCCTTCTCGTTCTGTAACTCCCTCAAGTCATTGAGGGCGTCGCGACGGACGTTGCGTATAGCGACGCGGCCCTCCTCGACGCGGCGATGGACTTGCCTGACCAATTCGCGCCTCCGTTCCTCGGTGAGGGCAGGAATACTGAGGCGAATGACCTGTCCATCGTTGTTGGGGGTAAGCCCCAGATCGCTTGCCAGGATGGCCCGTTCGATGGCTCCGAGGATGTTTCTCTCCCAGGGCCGGATGAGTAGCTGGGTGGGCTCGGGAACGGAGATGCTGGCAAGCTGCTGCAGCGGCGTGGGGCTCCCGTAGTAGTCCACCCGGACGCGATCGAGGAGTGCGGGAGACGCTCTGCCGGTTCGGATCGAGGCCAGGTCGGCGCGGAGCGACTCGATGGCGGCCTCCATGCGGCCGCGGGCCTCGCGCTCAACATCATCTATCATGGATGCAACCCTCCGCGTTAGGGGACTTGCGACTGCGGTGCTAGCTCCGGATGGTGGTGCCGATCTGCTCCCCTCGGACCACCCGCTCGATGCTGTTAGGTTGCCACAGGTCCACGACCACGATGGGCAGTTCATTCTCCATGCACAAGGAGAGAGCGGTGCTGTCGAGGACGCCAACGCGCATGTTCAGGGCATCAATGTAGGAGAGCGTGTCGAAGCGCCTAGCCTGGGGGTTGACCATGGGGTCCTCGGAGTAGACGGCGTCCACCTTGGTGGCCTTGATCAGAACCTCGGCCCCGATCTCCATGGCCCTGAGGGCAGCGGCGGTGTCGGTGGTAAAGTATGGATTGCCGGTGCCAGCTCCGATGATGACCACCCGGCCACGTTCGAGATGGCTGATGGCCCGGAGCCGGATGTATGGCTCCGCGATGGCGGTCATCTCGATGGCTGTCTGTACCCGTGTCTCCAGACCCAGGCGCTCCAGCGCATCCCGCAGGGCCAGAGCGTTCATGACGGTGGCCAGCATGCCCATGTGATCGGCTGTGGAACGCTCCATGCCGTGGGCCAGCCCATCCCGCCCGCGCCAGATGTTGCCGGCACCGGGAACGATGGCCACCTGCACCCCGAGGTCTCGCACGGCCTTGATCTTGTTTGCGACCTCCTCTGCCATGTGAGGGTCGATGCCGAAGCCCTCCGGGCCTGCCAGAGCCTCGCCACCGATCTTGAGGAGCACGCGCTTGTACCGTACCGGAGCCAATGGAGCCTCCCAGCGAAAGCCCCGCCGGCCGGCGGGGCTTCACTTGCTGCGTGAGTCTACTCGCTCCCGCCGACCTCAAAGCGCACAAATCGGCGGACCACGATGTTCTCGCCCAACTGGGCAATCTTCTGCTTGATCAGGTCGGCGATGGTAATGTCCGGATCCCTGAAGTAGGGCTGGCGAAGCAAGCAATACTGATCGTAGAACTTCGCCAGTCGCCCCTCGATGATCCGATCCACGATTCTTTCGGACTTGCCCTCCGCCAGGGCTTCGCGCCGGTAGGTGTCCTTCTCGATGTCCACCACCTCAGTAGGCACATCTTCGGCGCTGATCCAACGCGGGCTAGCCGCCACCACTTGCATGGCTAGGTCGTGGGCCAGCTCCTGGAACTCGTCGGTGCGAGCCACGAAGTCCGTCTCGCAGTTGAGCTCGACCAGGGCAGCAAGCCGGCTTCCAGTGTGAATGTAGGACCCGATGGTCCCCTCGTTGGCGGCCCGTCCTGCCTTCTTCTCGGCAGCGGCCAGCCCCTTCTTCCGCAGGTAGTCGGCGGCCTGGGCGATGTCGCCGGCGCAGGCCTCCAGTGCCTTGCGGCAGTCCAGTACTCCGGCGCCGGTAGCTTGACGTAACTCTTTCACCATCTCAGCAGTTGTGGCCAATGGGGTACCTTCCTTCGTCAAAGACTGGGCACAGATCGGACCGAGCGCTGCTACACCTCGTCGTCTTCATACTCGGAGGCTACATCCAGGTCGTCCGCGTCGCTCTCGGGCAGCTCTTCATAGTCCTCGTCGAGTTCGTAATCCTCGTCCTCCTCCAGTTCGTACTCCTCTGCCTCATCGAAGTCGAGGTCCACTTCCTCGGCTAGTTCGGCCTCTTCCTCGATCTCGAACTCGGGGACGAACACAGGCTCCACAGGCTCACCCTCTTCGTCATAGGGGATGGCCTCGTGCTCCAGCTCGGCCTCCTCCGCCTCGCCAGCGGCGGCCTCCCGTGCCTGGCGGCCCTCGAGGACGGCGTCAGCCATCAGTGAGGTCATCAGGCCGATGGCTCGGATGGCGTCGTCGTTGGAGGGGATGACCAGGTCAATGGGGTCAGGGTCCGAGTTGGTGTCCACCATGCCGATGATGGGCACGCCCAGGCGGTTAGCCTCGGTGATGGCGATGTCCTCCCGGTGCACGTCCACTACGAAGAGCGTGTCCGGTAGCCTCTCCAGGGTACGCAGACCGTCGAAGCGGCGGTGGAGGCGCTGCAGCTCACGCTCGAGGGCGACGGCTTCTTTCTTGGGCAGCCGCTCGATCTCCCCCCGTTCGAATCTCTCCTCTAGCCGCTTCATGGCTGCGATGCGGCTCCGGATGGTGACGAAGTTGGTTAGAGTGCCGCCCAGCCAACGCTGATTGACATAGGGCATCCCGCAGCGCTCAGCCTCTGCCTGGATGCTCTCCTGGGCCTGTCGCTTGGTGCCTACGAAGAGAAGCACTCCCCCTCTGGCCACCAAGTCGCGTACCATGTCAGTGGCCTGGGAGATGGCCTTCAGCGTCTGTTGCAGGTCAATGATGTGAATACCGTTGCGCTCGGTGAATATGTACGGCTTCATCTTCGGGTTCCACCGGCGAGTGCGGTGGCCGAAGTGCACACCGGCTTCCAGGAGCGCCTTCATGCTGACGTTTGCCACTACCGTTCCTCCTGCGTTGTTTCCTCCACTTCCTTCATCCGGCGAACGGACCGCGAGAGCGGCACGCCCGGCACCGTCCGGAAGTGTGTGAGATTCGCAAGGGACAATTGTACCAGAGCTGCCACCGATGCACCAACGCGCCCGGCGCGGGGACTCCGCGGGGGTTATCAGACTTGGGCGGCGGAAGGGCTGCTTCTTTGCCGAAGACTGGGGGGCCCCAAGGCGCAGCGGAGAGGGGCAGGCAACGGCGCCTGGTGCACCTTGCGTCGAGGAGGGCGCGGGCCCACGCGCGCTGTCCCCAAGTGCTTGCCGCGCCTGGGGACCCGGACTGCTCAGGAGGAGGCTGGAACCTGCCAGGATGCTAGCGCCTTGCCCTCGTAGCCGGCCGGAGAGCCTCCCTTGAGAGACGGTGAGGAAGCCACCTGCGCCCGTCTGCCGCTCGCGACTGCCATCCGAACGCGCCCGGCGCCTTGATCCCGAACTGGTTCGCTCTGGCTTGTGTCGGCCCTTTTGGCTAGAATGCGAGCGTAGTGCCTGCTGTACCCGCCCGGGCAAGCTCCCGGGCGGGTGGGCATCGGGCGCTGGTAGTCGGCCGGGCAGCCGGCAAGTCCACGGGACGAGGGAAAAGGGGATGGTGAGGGTCGGCATCATTGGCGCCACCGGATACACCGGGAATGAGCTCCTCAAGAGCTTCGCCCTGCACCCCGAGGTAGAGGTTGGTTTCTGTACCTCGGAGAGCTACGCGGGCCAGAAGTACTCCGAGGCTTTCCCGTGTCCATACGAGCATACGCTAATCAAGGCCGAGGATGCCGACATCTCGAGCGTGGATGTGGCCTTTCTCTGTCTCCCTCACGGGGTGTCCGTTGACATGGTGCGGCGGGTCAGGGATGCCGGGGTGCGGGCCATAGACCTAAGCGCTGATTTCCGTCTGCAGGACCCATCCGCTTACCAGAGGTGGTACAACCACGAACACTCTGCCCCTGAAATGCTGCCCGAGGCGGTTTTCGGGCTCCCCGAGGTGTATCGCCGCCGGATCGCCGGCGCCGATCTGGTGGCCAACCCGGGGTGCTACCCTACCAGTGTCATCCTGGGGCTGCGGCCTCTGGCCGCGGCTGGGGCCATCGCCGACCGGCGTATCATCGTGGACTCGAAGACAGGCGTCTCTGGCGCTGGCCGCGGGCTGAGCCTTACCACCCATTTCGTCGAGGTGAATGAGAACCTGGCTCCCTACAACATTGGCTACCGGCACCGACACATTAGTGAGATGGAGCAGGAGCTCGATGCTGCCGGTGGTGGACCGTACGAGATTACCTTCTCTCCCCACCTGCTTCCGGTTACGCGAGGGATACTGTCCACCATGTACGTGTGGCTTGGTTCGGGTTGGGACCTGGGCCGGGTGCGCGCGCTGTACGAGGAGACGTACGCTGGCGAGCCCTTCGTGCACGTGCTGCCCGATGGCAAGCTGGCCACGCTGGCCCATGTAAACTATACCAACCGCTGCGTGATCTCCCTCTCGTCCGTACGTGAGGGGCAGTTGATCGTGTGCTCCGCCATAGATAACCTGGTGAAGGGGGCGTCCGGCCAGGCGGTGCAGAACATGAACATCATGTTTGGCCTGGACGAGCGGCTGGGCCTGATCGGCTGACGGGGCCCATCCCACCCGAGGGGGAGGCAGGCAAGTGAGCTACCTGGTGACCGTCACGGGAAACATCGCCACCGAGGAGCTGGGAGTCATTCTCCCTCATGAGCACATCGTCACCGATCTGCGCCCGCCGGACACGCCGGGCTTCGGCCAGGTCGAGGCGGACGATGTGGTGGCGGTGATGAGGTCGCACCTAGAGTCGGCCCGTGAGGCGGGTGTGACGGCCGTCATCGAGTGTACGCCCTTGGGAGTAGGGCGGAACGTAGCCGCCCTCGTTGCTCTCTCCAAGGCCACTGGCTTTCCGATCGTAGCCAGCGCCGGTGTGTACCGGGATGAGTTGATGCCCGGTTGGATCCGATCCATGTCGGATGCGGATCTGGATCGGTGGCTGCGCTCAGAAGTGACCGAAGGTATGGACGGCAGCGAGGTAGTGGGAGGGTTCATAAAGCTGGCGGTAACGAACGTCGGCATCACTCCGCTGGAGCAAAGGGTCCTGCGCGCGGCCGGTCGGGTGGGCGCCGAGCTGGGAGTGACGGTGGCGATCCACACCGTCTCCGGCAGTCTGGCGGTTCAGGAGGCCAACATTCTAACCGCGGAGGGGCTGCCTCCGGAGCGGTACGTGTGGGTGCATGCCCAGAACGAGCCCGACATGGGCTACCACCGGGCCATCGGGGAGCGTGGCTGCTACCTGGAGTATGACGGCATTCGGGCGGGCACCGACCTAGAAGCCTACGTGGAGCGGATCAGGGCCGTGTGCGACTGGGGGCTGCAGGAACGAGTGCTGCTATCCCAGGATGCGGGCTGGTATCGGCCTGGGGAGCCCCACGGAGGCGACCAGCGACCGTTCGACTTCTTGTCGCGCTTCTTTCTGCCTCTGCTCCGGGAGCAAGGCTTCTCGGCGGAGGACGTGAGGATGTTTTCCGACACCAATCCCAAGAGGGCTTTCGGTCGTGGATAGCGTAGTCATCAAGGTAGGCGGGAACGAGCTGGACGATGCCGCCTTCCTGGATAGGTTCATCGCCGTTCTGGTGCGGATGACGGATCCCCGGCCGGTGCTGGTGCACGGGGGCGGCAAGGAGATAGCCGCCCTGCAGAAACAGCTCGGCTTGCAGCCCGCCTTCGTGGACGGGCTACGAGTGACGGACGCCGAATCGCTCCGGGTGGCCGAGATGGTGCTTTCGGGCACAGTAAACAAGCGCCTGGTGGCCCGGCTGGTGGCTGCCGGGGCAGCAGCGGTGGGCCTCAGCGGCGTGGACCTGGGGCTGATCCGGGTCGAGAAGATGCGCCACAGCGCGGGGGATCTGGGATTCGTGGGGGCGGTCAAAGAGGTCAATGCCCGAGGGCTGCAGTCACTACTGACCGCTGGGCTGTTGCCGGTGATCTCCCCCATCTCGCTCGGCCTCGACGGCGGCACGTATAACGTCAATGCCGATCACGCCGCGCTGGGAATCGCCCGGGGCCTGGGCGCCCGATCGCTGCTGCTGGTGACCAACGTTGCCGGCGTGATGGCAGGAGGCCAGGTGCTCGAGCGTCTCGGGGCAGCTCAGGCCCAGGCTCTGATCGCGGACGGTACCATCAGTGGTGGCATGGTGCCCAAGGTGCGGTCGGCCCTGGAGGCAGTCGAGGCGGGAGTGCCGGAGGCGATCATCACCGACGTCGGCGGCCTGGAGATCATCGCCACCGGAGGCCGGGCCGGCACCGCGGTAGTGCAGGGATGACCGCACGAGCGGTCACAACTGCTGCCGCTACGTGAGGGAGGGACATTGAGCCTACGCGACGAAGTCATTGCTCTGGAGAACCGATACATCGTCCAGACCTACCGACGATCCGATTTCGTGCTGGACCGGGGCGAAGGGGTCTATCTCTACGACACCGACGGCAACCGCTATCTGGACTTCTCCGCCGGCATCGCCGTCAACGCTCTCGGCTACGGCGATCCCGAGATCATGCAGGTCATCCAAGATCAGGCGGGCAGGTACTTCCACGTCTCCAACTTGTACCACATGGAGCCCATGGCCAGGCTGGCCCAGTCTCTCGCCGATCTGTCTTTTGGGGATCGCGTCTTCTTCTGCAACTCGGGTGCCGAGGCCAACGAGGGCGCTTTCAAGTTCGCCCGGAAGTGGGGGCGCCGGGACGGGGCGGACCGCTACGAGATTGTGGCTTTCACCGGGGCCTTTCACGGCCGAACCTTCGGAGCCTTGGCGGCCACCCCGCGAGAGCAGTATCAGGCGCCCTTCCGGCCCCTCATCGGGGGTGTGAGTGTAGCCCGCTTCAACGATCTGGACTCGGCTGAGAGAGCGGTTACCTCCAAGACCTGCGCCATCGTGGTGGAACCCATCCAGGGTGAGGGAGGCATCAACGTAGCGGATGGCGAGTTCATCCGGGGGCTGCGGCGGCTGTGCGACGATCGGGGCTTGCTGCTGATCGTGGACGAGGTTCAGTGCGGGTTAGGGCGCACGGGCCGGCTCTGGGCTTATCAGCAGTACGGCATCGAGCCGGACATGATGACCCTGGCTAAGCCCCTGGGAGGGGGACTGCCCATGGGCGCGGTGGTGGTCACCGAGGACGTGGCTTCGGTAATCGAGCCGGGCGATCACGGCAGCACGTTCGCTGCCAACGCCCTCATCTCCCGGGTGGCCCAGGTGGTGGTGCGCCGAGTGTCAGACGAAGGCTTCCTGGCGCACGTGCGGGATGTGGGTGGCTACCTGGGCGAGCAACTGCGGTTGCTGGCCGAGCGCAAGCCGAACGTAGTCGAGGTGCGGGGTATGGGGCTGATGTGGGCCTTGGAGCTGACCGACGAGGCGGCCCCTTACGTGAGCAAGGGCTACCGTGAGGGGGCGATAATGCTCGTGGCCGGCCCCAGGGTACTGCGGCTCCTACCGCCCCTGGTGATTGGCAAGGAGCACGTGGACGAGATGATCGCCATACTGGACCGGGTGTTGCCGGACCAGGGCTAGGCGGAGTAGGCGTGGCTCAAGCGGTCAAGGAAGTGGGAGGACTCCAGCCGAGGTCGCTGACCGGTGGAGAGGTGCTGCGACCGGCCAGGATTGCCGATGCTCCCCAGATCCAGCGGCTGGTCAACCGGTACGCTTCGCAGGGTCTCATGCTGCCCAAGTCCCTGAACCAGGTGCTGCAGGGCATACGGGACTTCCTGGTGGTAGTTAGAGGCAGGGAGGTGCAGGCCTGCGGAGCGCTGCACCTGCTCTGGAGCGACTTGGCCGAGGTGCGCTCGCTCGCCGTTCTGGAGGAGCGTCAGGGCAACGGACTGGGTAGGGAGATCGTTGGCGCTCTGTTGCAGCAAGCTTCCGCCTTGGGCATTCCCCGGGTGTTCGCCTTGACCTACCAGCGCCCCTTCTTCGAGCGCTTAGGGTTCCGGCACATAGACCGGGGTGACCTTCCCCGCAAGATCTGGGTGGACTGCATAGACTGCCTCAAGTTCCCCGATTGCGACGAAGAGGGCGTGATCATCGAGCTCCCGACCGAGGGGGCAGAGCCCCGCTCGGATGGCCTGCGCAAGGCCCTGGTGGGGGACGTGGATCAGATCGTGGCCATCGTCAACGGCCATGCGGCCCAGGGGCGGATGCTGGCCCGCTCGCGCAGTCACGTGTACCAGAACCTGCGGGACTTCACCGTATTCGCGGAGGATGGCAGCGTGATCGCCTGCGGCGCTCTGCACGTGCTCTGGGATGACCTCGCCGAGGTGCGTGCGGTGGCGGTAGCGCCTGAGCGCATGGGGCAGGGCTTTGGCAGCGCGGTGGTGAGAGGGCTGCTGGAGGATGCGCGGGGGCTGGGCCTTCCTGGGATCTTCGCCTTCACGTACGAGAGAGC